>JANQRD010000138.1 GCA_028284725.1 Allomuricauda sp.
ATGATGGTTCCTTCGAGATCATTGTGCGCTATGATTTTGTCAGGAATTTGGGCAATTTAAAATCTCCACGCTTCTTCTAAACTTTGAGTGTTTTAAAAACATTTTAATAGCCAATATTCAGATAATTCCTCTTAAAGGTCATATTTTTACGTTATGAAAGAGGAAAATGTGATATTGGTCAATGAGGCTGATGAGCCCATTGGACTAATGCCCAAAATGGAAGCCCATGAAAAAGCAGTACTGCACAGGGCTTTTTCTGTTTTTATCATGAATGATAAGGGACAGACCATGCTACAACAAAGGGCAAAGGACAAGTACCATTCACCATTGTTGTGGACCAACACCTGTTGTAGTCATCAACGAGATGGGGAAAGCAACATTGCGGCCGGAAAACGGCGACTTCAAGAAGAAATGGGTTTTGAGACCGAACTCAGAGAGTTATTCTCGTTTATTTACAAAGCATCTTTCGACAATGGACTTACCGAGCATGAGTATGATCATGTGATGATGGGCAATTACAATGATGCACCCAATATCAATCCCGAAGAGGTTGAGGATTGGAAATGGATGTATCCATCCGAAATACAAGAGGATATTGCGAAAAATCCAGATCAATACACGGCCTGGTTCAAGATTATCTTTGAACGGTTTTATGATTATCTTACCCAAAGTGCTGTCACGAAATGAGAGTCAAGGTAAGCAGAAAGGCCAATTTTAATGCAGCACATCGATTGTACAGACCAGATTGGAGCCATGAAAAAAACGATGCGGTTTTTGGAAAATGCAACAATCCAAATTTCCACGGACATAATTATGATTTAATCGTGAGTGTTGAGGGGCCCATCAATCAGGAAACTGGTTTTGTGATGGACTTGAAAGTGTTGAAGGATTTGATCAAAGCACATGTGGAGGACACTTTGGACCATAAAAATCTAAATACTGATGTTCCTGAGTTCAAGAATTTGAACCCGACAGCTGAGAATATTGCAGTAGTGATTTGGAACAAGCTCAGGCCACATATCGACAAAACACACACACTGGAGGTGGTTCTTTATGAGACCCCTCGTAATTTTGTGACATATTCAGGCTAAAATGACCCTATACCCATTGAAATTCAAACCGATTCTCAAAGAACGCCTTTGGGGTGGGACAAAATTGAAAGATGTACTTGGAAAATCCATCGAAAGTAATATCACCGGTGAAAGTTGGGAGCTGTCGGGCGTGGACGGCGACATTTCCGAAGTTGCCAATGGGGATTTAAAAGGGCTGTCCTTACAAACATTGATTGCACAGGAAGGAGCAAAATTGCTCGGTGAAAATGTTGTGGAACGTTTTGGGAAGGATTTTCCTATTCTCATCAAGTTCATCGATGCCAAACAAGATTTGTCCATTCAATTGCATCCCAATGACGAATTGGCCAAAGAACGCCACAATTCCTTCGGAAAAACAGAGATGTGGTACGTTATGGATGCCGACCCCGGGGCCAAGCTGATTGTAGGCTTCAATAAGGATGTCGACAAGGAAGAATACGTAAAAAGTCTTGAAAATGACACGCTTTTGGAGCTGATGAACTATGAGGAGGTCGCAGAAGGTGATACATTTTTTATAAATACAGGTAAGATTCATGCCATAGGAGCCGGAGTTTTGTTGGCGGAAATCCAACAGACTTCGGACATTACGTATCGAGTTTTTGACTTTAACAGAAGGGACAAAAATGGAAACCTACGGGAATTACATACCGACCTGGCCT
Organism: Allomuricauda sp.; assembly: GCA_028284725.1. Taxonomy (GTDB): domain Bacteria; phylum Bacteroidota; class Bacteroidia; order Flavobacteriales; family Flavobacteriaceae; genus Flagellimonas. The sequence continues at coordinate 1,751 of JANQRD010000138.1, forward strand.
TGGATGCCATAGATTATACCAAAAAGGATGACTTTAAGGTTGACTATGCCCATCAAAGTGACGAGGTAAACCAAATGGTGGACTGTCCTTATTTTAAGACGAATTTTTTACATCTTACCGAAAACCTGCAGCAAGATGTTTCCCAAAGAGATTCATTCACGATTTATATGTGTGTTGGTGGGGAGGCTGAAATAAGGAACGAATCGGGCAATGTTTCTATACAAAAAGGGGAGACAGTTTTGGTGGCAGCATCGAGTCAGTCCATTGAAATTTTGACCCAGGGGGCCAAACTTTTAGAAGTTACCATTTAATAGTACATTTGAAAAAACGATCATATGGCAAGTATTCGTGATCTAAAGAAGGATATCAATTTTGTTCTCGGCGACATCATTGAAGCGGTTTACGTTTGGGAGGCGGGTTCCAATAACAAGGACTCTGATGAAGGGACGGTGGTTATTGATAAAGCCATTGCCGTGTTCGATGACCTTATGGGTAAAGTGCACCAGAAGGATGTGGAAGACAACAAGGCCCATTTTAAAAGTATTCGCGACGAATTGGAGGATAAAGCTACCGAGCTTATCAAGGAACTCAACAAACTGGCAAAGTAAACTTACTCTTTCCCAAGAAACTTCTTGAAGGCCATTCCATACTGTGAAGCCGAAATATTGGAGTCAAGGGCATTATAAACCGAGTCCAAATACTTCGGATTGGCCTCACTTGCTTCCGTAAGCATTACATAAGGCGTTACATAGGAGTCCCCATTGGTGAGTCCAAAGTTAAGCGCATACCGGTATCGACTCAAGATGTTGTGCTGGACCAATTTTTGAAGGGAGTCCAGCGCTAGCGAATCTTCCTGATGTTCCGGAGCCTCTATTTGTTGTACCAACTCAAGCTCGCGAATGTTGAAATTGGACAGCATCGAATAAAACTCTTCATATTTTTCATGGCTCTTGGAGCCCACTATTTCAGGATTTGCATCAAAAGCGTTCCATGAAGTATTAACCGTAATCTCACCCGGCTCCCCGAAAAAAATGATCCTATCGTTGATTTCGTTGTTGTCGTTTTTCTCCAGATAGAGGTAAAAGATTTCTGGACTCTCCACTTCGTGGGAAAGGACAAAACTTCCTTCACCTTTTATTTCCACAGAATCCAAGACCACAAGGGAAGAGTCTTTAAAGCGTTGCAGAAATAGCATTCCCTTTTTTAATCCTTTAATGTTTCCGGAAACGTTCATGGTGTTTTCCGAAGGTTTCTGGCAGGAAGAAATCACCAAAAACAAGGTCAAAACAGATAAAATCCGCGTCATGATTCAAATTTAGCGACGCAAATATCAAAATATTTCTTGAAATAGTGTTGCTACTTGGTATAAGAAGAAAGGCTTTTTTGGGAAGCCGGGTTAAGGGCAAATAAATCCTTCCGAGGGTAGGAATGATTTTCTGGATTGATTTCTTCCAGTAATTCCTTGGCCAATAGAAAATCTGGATTTAGCCGTAATACTTTTTTCAGCTTTTTTGCCGCCTTGGCATGATTGCCCAGTTTGTAGTACGTTTTTCCAAGTTGATAAAGAAATATTGGATTCCGGTCCTCAAGCAACACAGCCTTTTCAGCATAGTAAAATGATTCGGCATAATGATTTTGCTTGAAATGGGCCTCGCTCAACCTATAGAAGTTATCCACGGTTGGAAACCATCGGGCTTCCTTTTCCAAAGTGCTGATTTCTTTCTTTAACGTGATGGCTTTCTGATTCGAAACGCTTTTGACATGCTGAAAAGCCATAGCTTTTGAGGGGCTAAAATCCTTAGAGAAATGATATAGCAAAAGTGCCACTAGGAAACTACAAAAAATAAGGATGGTTTTGGCTATGTTTTTGAAACCGTACATTTTTCAGCTATGCTGGATGAGCAATTTCGAAATCACCCATTGTGATTAATACGGTCAAGATATTGTCGATTTAAATACTTGCTGTCGAGGAATTTACGAGTGTGTAATTTGAATTGACGAATTTGCCAATTCGTTTGACGGGAAATAAGAGAAAACTACATCGTTGAAGCTACTTCCATCAACAATGCACATAAATAGGCACCTGCAGTGCCCACAACATATCCAAAAACGGCCAAAAGAATCCCTACTGAGGTAAGTGAGGGGTGAAACTCTGCCGCAACGACTGGTGCTGATGCTGCGCCTCCCACGTTGGCCTGACTTCCCACCGCCAGGAAAAAATAAGGGGCCTTGATTAATTTGGCCACCAGTATAAGCAGTCCAGCATGAATGGCCATCCATACCAAACCAATGGCAATGAGTCCTGGATTTTCCATGACCCGTCCCAAATCCATCTTCATTCCGATTGTGGCGACGAGAATGTAAATGAACATACCGCCGATTTTGCTGGCCCCAGCACCTTCGTAATTTTTGGCTTTGGTAAATGAGAGCCCAATTCCGATTGTGGTGGCGAAGACCACCATCCAGAGGAACTTGGACCCTAAAGACGACAGAATTTTTTCCTTATTGCGGACAACCTCAAAATTTGCTTCCAAAAATTCTGCAAAATGATGTCCCAAAAAATGGGCGATCCCCACTCCTACAAAGGCATAAAAAAGCATCATTATAAAATCGGGCAGGGAGGTAACACGTGCAATTTTTGCGGTGTAAGCAGAGACTTTTTCTTTTAGCTCTTCTATGGATGAGGTGTCCGCTTTTAGCCAAGCATCTATTTTATTTGTCTTGCCAATCCCAAATAAAAGTATCGCCATCCAAAGATTGGCAATTACAATATCAATCAAAACCATACCGCCATATTTTTCGGGGTTATAGTTAAAAACCTCGAACATTGCAGCCTGGTTGGCACCCCCACCGATCCAACTGCCAGCAATGGTCGCCAATCCTCTCCAAACAGCATCCGGGCCAGCGCCCCCTACGGTTTCGGGGGAAAAAATGGAAATGAGCAAAATGGCCACGGGGCCACCAATTATGATTCCAGCGGTTCCGGTCAAAAACATGATCAGTGCCTTGGATCCCAAATTGGCTATCGCCTTTAAATCAATACTCAGGGTCATTAAGATCAAAGCTGCGGGCAATAAGTAACGGCTTGCGATATAATACGTTTGTGATTTTGATTCATCGACTATACCAAAGCTTGCCAAAATTGCTGGGAGCAAATAGCACATGAGTACCGTGGGAACAATACTGTAAAATTTTTTCCAAAAAGTGGATTTTAAGGAAGAAGTATAAAAAACAAAACCGAGGCAGAGACAAAGCAGACCAAAGATGACAGTATCTTCGGTAAAGAGTAGTTGGTTCATAGAATCAGTATCGTGTGGATTCAAATATAGGAAAATCAAAGATGGTCTTTGATGAATTGTGCCACACCATGTTCTTTGTTGCTCAAGGTGACCCTATCTGCAATTTGTTTTACCTCTTCACGGGCATTGGATACGGCAACACCCAACCCAACCCTTTGGAGCATCTCTATGTCGTTATAATTATCTCCAAAAGCAACAATATCATCCAATGATTCATTGCTGCGAAGTAGCTTTTTTATTCCCAAAAGTTTGGAGACACTCTTTGGGGCAACTTCAATCAAGGTATCATTGGAACGGTAAAAGCTCATTTCGGTGGCAAAACCATTTTGAAGGTTTTGGGCCATCTGGTCCATTCCTTCTTTGGTGCCCATAAGCATTATTTTGTGGGGAGCTTTGCGGTTGCTTTCCCATCGATTTAAAGTGGTCTGTGTAGCTTCGAAGATGGGGTTGGCCTTTGTGTTGAAAATCTCTTTTTCGACCCGTTCGGTGGACTCGGTCACCGACCATTCATTTTCATTATAGAGCCCAAGTTTTATGTTTTGGGATTGGGAAATGTGAAAAAGTTCCCAGGTCTTATCCATTGAAATTGTGGCATTGTGCAGCACATTGCCTTTTTCTAGAATTAAAGCCCCATTGTAACAGATGATGGGATTGACCTCAATGCCCATTCTGTTTTGCAGGTAGGTCATCGATTTGGGCATTCTGGCAGAAACCAGAATAATCCGCATATGTTCTTTTATCCGTTTTATTTCGGAGACAGTGAAATCCGACACATCGTTTTTGGTGGAGAGCAGGGTGCCATCCAGATCGGAACAAAGAATTTTGAAATTCATGCTAAATATTAAGCCAGTAGGTCAGCTTTAGATTGATCGACCTATTTCGGGGCATAAAGGTATTCACAAAATAATTATCGTTGTACACCAAAAACAAATCCGAGAGCGGTGCAAAACGCCATTGCAAACGGGAATTGAAGCCCAAATTGTCGCGTTGATTGCTGTACTGCACCAAAGTGGACCAAAAAATTGATTTACTAAAGGTAATGTCGACCCGAGGGGCAACCAACCAGATATCTGCTCGGGCAAATGGGGCTGGTAGGTCGATATGATCATAATTTAGGTTGATCGAAACATTGACCTTGGGCTGTAGCCTTAGGTTGGCATCCGCCTCTACCGAAAATCTTTTCCCATTGAAAAATCCTCCATAAGAAGGTTCCACACCAAAAAAGAATGTTTTTCTACGATCTGAGCGATATTCGAGCTCCACAAAATTAAAATGATATCCAGTATTTGGAGGTAAGGGAACGGCGTCATCTTTTCCTGTTGGTTCAAACTCCTCCGTTAAAAAAATAAACTGATTGGAGTACTCCGCACTCATTTCGGAAAGATTGTTGAACTCCGCACCCCAACTGAAATTGATGAAATGGTCGGTGTTTTGATAGTCCAACCCTGGTCGCCATGTATAGACCGAAAACAATTCAAAACCGTGATTGTTTATTTTACTGTCTTTGGGCCAAAAGTTGCGATTTACGCTGCTTGCCACTTTAAAAATGTCCTTTCGTGGAATAAAACCGAGATCCGATTCAAATTCCTCATCAATGTAAACGGCATCCACGAAAGCACCATAATTTCTTGCATTGTAGGCCAAAAAAGCACCACCAGAATAGTTTCCTTCGGAATCATTGGGTTGAAAGGATTTGTGCCCATAAAACTTTCCGCTCCATACGTTGTTGGCACTCGCCAAATTGTAATCGATGCCCAAAACGCGATTGTATTCTTCACTTTCATCCAAAAAACTAGGCACATCGAAAGTTTGTCTATTGATAAAGAACAGACCAATGTTCGACCGGGAAAATACTTTCTGCTGTAATGCCAGCATCATGTTGTTGTTGGAGGCGATTTCGTTGGATGCATCTTCCTCAGTTTGTATGTTCAAAAAGCCTAATCTGAGGTTTTGATTCAGTTTTCCACTCAAACGCAAACCCCCAATAATTCGGTTTTCAATGGTATTATCAGCGGTATCAGTGGCAATACCAATTCTTCGAGAAAAGAATGGATTGGCATCACGTCTGCCTCCAAAACTTCCAAATAGGTCGCTATTATCGATAAAAAACTGGCGACGCTCCGGAAGTGACACCTCAAATCGGGTGAGATTGGTGATAAAATTATCTACTTCCACTTGTGAAAAATCAGGATTCAATGTGATGTCCAGATTCATTCCGTTGCCGATAGCGACTTTGGCATCGCCACCTACTTTGACCTCGTTTGCAGTTTCGTCGTTCTCAAAGTCTTTTCCCGAAATGCCATTCACATAGGGAATAATTGCCAATGGGGTACGGGATTTTCCCAAGGGTTTTTCAAAAACCATATCCCCCATAAATGCCAAGTTGAAAATGAGTTGATTTTGAGGTATTCTGATCCAAGTACTCCGTTCATTCGCTTGCATATCAAAGCGATAGCTGTTGAACCGCCATTTGGTTTCTCCTTCCCGAAATTTGAATGAAGTCAAGGGAATGGCTATTTCTGAGATGTAATAATTATCATGAATCTTGGATTCCCCACGCCATTTCACATCCCACGAAGTGGTAAAACCGCCCAAATCACCGCCACCACCTGAAATCAAAGCTTCACGACGAACACCCAGGGGTGTAATTCCAAACAGAAAGGCAATGGTACCGTCATTAAAAGTGTCAAAAAGTAAACTAATATTGTCGTTTCCACCAGCCCGATAATCCCTTCTTAAAGATGGAGTGATGTAATCCCTTCCCTTGGTATCTTGACGAATACCCAAGTAAAGCGTGGTATCATCAAAAAGCATTTTGATTTCTGTTTTTTGGGTGGCCAAAATGGAGTCGGAAGGAAAATATTGTTGAAAATCATGGGCACTTTCGGCTGTTTCCCATACGGACTCATCCAATACACCATCAATTTTGATGGGTGTGGATATGTATTTTACTGTGAAGGATTTAGGAGAAGTTTGTGCAAAAAAGAGTAAGGGTAGGAGTGTTGTAACGAGTACAAAACGAATTTTTGACATCGGGTAATTTGAGTTAGCTGCCCAAATTTAAGGGTAAGCTCCGTTAAAAAAATCCCAAAAATTAACAAGATCTGCAGGGTTTAACAAATGGTTATGAAATTCATTTTACTTACTTTTTTTTCAATACATACTATCCGGTTTTCTACTTTTGGGGAAATCCTCACTCATGAAAAAAATTATTCTACTTCTTTTCTTGCTTCCCACATTGACTTTCTCAAATTATTGGGGTAAAACGGGCCATCGGGTCACCGGTCATATCGCTGAAAATCATCTAACAGGGAAAGCGAAAAGGGCGTTGAAGGATTTGTTGGATGGGCACAGTCTTGCGTTTGTTTCCACCTATGCTGATGAGATAAAAGCGGATCGGACATTTTCTAAGTTTTCGGCTTGGCATTATGTAAATTATCCTTTGGATATGCGTTACGAAGATGCTCCCAAAAGCGACTACGGGGATCTTATTGTGGGCATTGAAAAATGCATTGAAATAGTCAAGAACAAAGACAATCCAAGAGCAAATCGAGTATTTTATTTGAAAATGTTAGTGCATTTGATTGGAGATTTGCACCAGCCCTTGCATGCTAGTAGGGCAGAGGATAAGGGAGGAAATGATATTCAGGTGCAGTGGTTTGGAGAGGGAAGTAATCTGCATCGGGTATGGGACAAAAATTTGATCGAGTCATATGGTATGACCTACACGGAATTGGCCAATGAACTTGATCAAGTCTCAAGAAAGGAGCGGAAAAAGATTCAGGAGGGAACAATTTATGACTGGGTGCAGGAGTCCCATGAAATCTGTGCTGAAATTTACAATTCTGCCCAGATAGGTGAAAAGCTGGGCTATCAGTATAGCTACAAATACAATGACATTTTATTCCAACAATTGCAGAGGGGCGGGCTGCGATTAGCTAAGGTGTTGAATGACCTTTTCGCCTAATGTTTATCGTTTGGAGATTTTGTTTCCAGTAATTTGACGCTGCATACTGCACCGAAAACGGGAAACTTCTGCTGTTCTCAACTTCAGGTGTTTCGTACTTCTACCCTGAACACGTTTTCGCCACATTTTAAAGCTTTTGGGTTTGAGTTCCCTCCGCATGATCTCAATGGTCTCCTGCTCCGAAATGCTAAATTGAAAAGTAATGGCCTCAAATGGAGTGCGGTCTTCCCAGGCCATTTCTATAATTCTGTCGAGTTGACGATCCGTAAAATTCTTTTTCATGCGTTACAAAAATACGCATTACGCAATGACCCTAAAAGTCAGGTTGATTCGCGGACCGATTTTTTTTGCCGTTTTTGCGATTTGATGCTGCCAATGGTGTTGGGTTTCGCCTTTCATGAGCAAAAGGCTTCCGTGTTCGAGCAACAGTTTGTGCTTGTGGGTTTTGTTTTCTTTGAATCTGAGATGGAAAAAACGTTCTGCACCCAGACTCAGCGAAGCTATGGCAGGATTGGTACCAAGCTCCTTTTCGTCGTCGGCATGCCATCCATTGCTGTCTTTTCCATCCCGGTAATAATTCAACAGACAGGTGGAAAATTCAACTTCTGATGCTTCTTCCACCAGTTGTTTTAGTTCCATCAGCGTTGGAGTAAAGGGATGGGGGTGCATGGCGATACCGGAATAAGAATACGATTTCCCATTGTTTCCGTAAAGTGCCGTCAATCTAGGCTGATCATAGACTTTCCCGAAAACCTTGATTTTATCCAACTGCCACGGCACGCTCTCTTGGAGTGATTGAAAGTAGCTATTGGCATCCTCAAATTCCAGAAAGTTTGGAAAATATTGGATATCACTTTTTGGAAGCCCCAAGTCGATTTTTTCCGGGAACAATTGCATGCTATTGCAGTACGGTTTTCAGCTGATTTCTATACTCCGAAGGATTTTGCCCTGTAAAGGCCTTAAAGGATTTGTTGAAGTGTGAAAAATTGTTGAAACCACTTTCATAACATACTTGTGTGATGCTCATCGGCTGTTCCGCCAGAAGTTTGGAGGCATGTACCAAACGATATTCATTCACAAACTGGGTAAAGGTCTTATTGGTGATTTTCTTGAAGTATCGGCAAAATGAAGGCACCGTCATGCTTACCATATTGGCAATTTCCTCCAGACTGATATCCTCCTTAAAATTGGCCTTCACATGATTGAACACCACATTGATGCGGTCATTGTCCTTTACTTCCGTTTCCATGGAAAATCCCTCTGCATTCAATACTTTCATCTCATTGGAGGTGGCCAATTGGTTCAAGATGTTCAGGATGGAAAGCAAACGCTGAAAATCGGTCTGGTACTCCAATATTTCCATTTTTTCGCCGACTTTGGTCTTTGTCTTTCCAAAAAAGGCTATCCCTCCTTTGGCGACCTCAAACAGTTTTTGAATGTTCTTCATTTCCGGGATATCGAAAAAATCGCTTCCCAAAAAATCGGCTTTCATCTGTACCAGGGTCTCGCTCTTGTTCCCAGTGAGTTTATCAGTAAAACCGCAGTGCGGTAGATTGGATCCTATTAGAATAAGATCACCTTCCCTAAAATAGGAAACATGGCTCCCGATTTGTCTTTTGCCTGAGCCACCATTAATATATACCAGCTCCAATTCGGGGTGATAGTGCCAGCCATTGTTCTTGTTTTCGCTGCTCTCACTAAACTTCTGGTAAAGAAAAGAGTTGCCAAAACTAGGGGCAATTGCCTCAAATGCAGGTTTTTGGATCATTGTTGTCATTTTCAATTGGGTATTATAAAATTATGACGCTTCCAAATAGATTATATATGCAAAATTACCTAAAATATATGCTATTTTAACCTTAATACTTTATTAACATACCCAAGGTGTTAATATTCCATAGAAATTGGAAAAAATGGTAGTATTTCCGACTTCATTTCCATCATACTTTTGTCTTGTAATCTTAAAAACGATATGTTATGAAATCAGTTTTGAATTATGTTACAGTAGCTGCATTCCTATTCGCTTCAAGCATAGGGTTTGCCAACGGACCAGCAAGTACTTTCGGTAAAAAAGATGTTGCCAAAAGTGAGGTTGAAAAGAATTTGATTGACATTACACTGGATCCTGTTTTTGTAAAAAAAGGAGAAAAAATATATATGAACCTTTTGAACCTAACGCAGGGTAAGGTGTTGCTTAAAGTGTACGATAGTCAGGACAGACTTGTTTACAGTGAGTCCATTGACGGCGAAGTTGTTGTTGAAAAGGCGTTCAATTTTGAGAAAGCTTTTGAAGATGAGTACACTGTAGTTGTGGTTGATAAGTTCGGAACTTACTCCGAAACTATCGAAGTAAAATAGTCAGTTTAGTTAATTTCAGTGCAATCGGGCCCTTTTTGGGCCCTTTTTTATTTGATGAATCTTTTTAACCGCTCCCTTTTGCGCAATGGCAAGGCTTCATTGCTCACCGCTTCTTTTATGACCTCCACATCTTTTTTTCGGGAAAACAATAGTTCATAAAACTGATGGGTAGTTAATGGGCTACTGGATTCTTCTACAAGCTCAAACTTGTCCCCGACTTTAACCTTTCCCACTTCCAAAATCCGGACGTAAGTGCCCGGAAACCCGTGTTCGATGAATTGCCTTAAAATATCTTGGGTACCAAACTTAATTCCCAGTTTGAAACATGGCTCGCGTGGTTGGGTAACCTGCACCAGGGCGGTGCCGATTCGATAGATGTTTCCAATGCGGATTTGGGTTTCGTCCAACCCTTCCACCGTTAAGTTTTCCCCGAACATGCCCCATTCCCAATCCATATTGGGGTATTTTTCCTTCCAATACGGATATTGATCGGAGGAAAACAGATAGCAGGCCTTGAAGATGCCTCCATGTACTTTTCTATCACTGATGGTGTCTCCGGCAACAATTTCATTTTCAAGGAGTAGGGGTTCGCTCACAGGCTTTTTATAGATGCCTGTGTAAATTTCTTCCCCGTTCCATTCAACTTTTGTGGGTTTGGAAATATTGGTAGATATGACTTTCATAGTATAAAACTAAAAAAACCACTGCTTTTGACAGTGGTTCCTTTAATGATTTTATCTATGATCAGTCCTTTTTTTCCAATCGTTTGGTCATTGTGAATCCGACCAAAAGACCGACACCCGCCATTAAGAAAATGGTACCTGGGTAGGCTACATCTTCGTCAATATCCAAGACGTTTACCATGGCCGAGGCCAGAAAAATAGCAACACCTATACCGATAAGGAACACGGCAAAATTAATAAGGACTATTTTCCAGGTTGGGATGTCGTACTTGTTTTTTTCCTTAAAAAAGATGTTCGCGTCCACACCTTTTTCAATAAGTGCCAACCGTTCTTTGTTACGGGTGGAAAAATAGAGGTAAGTAATCGCGAAGATCATTAAGAACATACTTACCGGGATTATAATTGCTTCTGCCATTTTGATCGTTTTTTAATTGATTAATAAACTCATTTGTCCGTATGACGATGGTTTTTTGATTCAGGTTACAGTTCGTGCATATTTTTTTATTTTTAATGTAACCTCCATCGATTTTTCATCGTCTTACCAATACATGAAGCAAACGGCAAACCAACCTGATGTTGCTGCAATTCTCAATGGTGATTCAAGGGAATTTGCAAAACTTGTAGACAATTACAAGAAGTTGGTATTTACTATTGCCATCCGAATGCTGAAGAACAGGGAAGAGGCTGAAGAAGTCTCTCAGGACGCATTCATAAAGGTATACAAGTCGTTGCAACATTTTAAGGGAGATGCCAAGCTGTCCACATGGATTTACAGAATCACGTACAATACCTGTTTGGACAGATTAAAAAAGAATAAAAAAGAGTTGGGCAATAGCCCTATTGATGAGGAGCGAAGTGATAAGGTTGCAGAATTGGACAATGCGTTTGAAGCCATGGTCAAAAAGGAAAAATCCGAACTGATCAAAAGTTGCATTGCAAAGTTGTCCCCAACAGATGCAGCCCTGCTCACCATCTTTTATTTTGAGGAAAAAAACTTGAACGAACTCGCGGAAGCATTAAAGCTGAGCGTAAATACGGCCAAGGTAAAACTGCATAGGGCCAGGACACGATTGGCAGGGATTTTAAAGCAACAATTGGAACTTGAAACGATATAATTATGGATGGTAACAAAGATTTGGAAAAGTTGGTGGACAAATTAATGGAGGAAGCTCCCTTGGATACCCCTACATCCGATTTTACAGAATCGGTACTATCGGAAATCCAGAAAGTTCAGCGTCCAAGTTTGGCATTTAAGCCGTTAATTCCCAAATGGGTCATTACAATGGCCATTGTACTATTGGCTTTTTTCGGGTATTATTTGATCGCGCAGCATCCTTCGATTGTTGAAAGTCCTATGCCGTATTCCAGGTATTTTGGTGCTATGGAACTATGGCTTTCCGATTCCCTTCCCAAAGTGCAGTTTTCCAAAAAAATCATCTATATCATCGGAGCAATAGCCGTTATGGTCTACATTCAAACCTTACTTCTGAAAAACTACTTCAACCGTAGGTTGGCATAATAAAAAGAAGCTGTTTAAAAAGTATGTTTTTGTCAGTTCGAGCGCAGTCGAGAACTTCATAAAATGCAGTATGTCAAATACATCTCGACTGCGCTCGATGTGACATCTGCATTTTCCTTACTTTTTAGACAGCTTCTTTGCTTATGATATATAGTTTCTTACTTGATCATCTCATAACTTCGGGTGATGAAGCTAGTGAGTTCCTCACCTTTTAACAACCCCTTTGACAAGCGCGCCAAATCCAGGGATTGGTTTATGAGTCTCTCCCTTTTCTTGGCTGTTTTGGTATTCAAAATTTCGCTCACCAATTCATGGTTCGTGTTTACAACCAAATTGTACATATCGGGCATATTGCCCATTCCGAACATACCACCACCTCCGGTTTGCTGCATTTCTTTCATTCTTCGCATAAATTCCGGTTCGGTGATTATAAATGGGGAAGCTTGGCTGTCCATGGCCTCCATTTGAACGGTATACCCCTTTTCTTGGATCACTTGCTCAATTTCACCCTTTAATTTCTCTTTTTCTTCATCGGAAAGTTTTGAAATTGCTGTATCCTCTTTTTTGATAAGGTTATCCAAATGGTCGGCATCGACCCGGGCGAATGACAATTTTTCTTTGGAGGTCTCCAATTTTTGCATCAAGTGCGATACAATTGGAGAATCAAGTAGCAACACTTCGTATCCCTTTGCCTTGGCAGCCTCAATATAGCTGTGTTGGGCCTCCTTGTCCGAAGCATAGAGCACCACGAGCTTATCATCCTTATCGGTCTGATTGTCCTTGATTTGCTTTTCCAACTCCTCAAAAGTGTAGTATTTGCCATCCACGGTGGGATAGAGTGCAAATTTGTCCGCTTTTTCAAAGAATTTTTCTTCAGAAAGCATCCCGTATTCAATAACCACTTTAATGTCGTTCCACTTTTGCTCAAAATCTTCCCGATTATTTTTGAACAATGAATTCAGTTTGTCCGCTACTTTTCTAGTGATGTAAGATGAAATCTTCTTCACTGCACCATCTGCCTGCAAATAGGATCGGGAAACATTGAGCGGAATGTCGGGTGAATCGATAACTCCGCGGAGCATGGTCAAAAATTCTGGAACGATACCTTCCACATTATCCGTCACAAAAACCTGATTCTGATACAGTTGAATTCGATCTTTTTGAATGTTGAGGTCGGTGGTCAACTTGGGAAAATATAGAATTCCCGTAAGGTTAAAGGGATAATCCACGTTCAAATGGATATGGAACAAAGGCTCCTCAAACTGCATGGGATACAATTCCCTATAAAATTCCTTGTAGTCCTCATCCTTAAGGTCGGTAGGCTGCTTGGTCCATGCTGGGTTGGGATTATTGATAATGTCATCCACCTCTTGGGTTGGAGCCGGATCATCTTCCTTGGCATCTTCCGGTTTGGGAAGTGTTTCTGTTTTGGTACCAAACTTAATGGGGATGGGCATGAACTTATTGTATTTCTGCAACAACTCCCTTATTTTGGAATCTTCCAAAAACTCGGTGGAATCTTCAGCGATATGGAGTATGATTTCCGTACCGCGATTTTCCTTTTTAGCCTCTTTTAGCTCAAATTCAGGAGAACCATCGCAGCTCCAATGTACGGCGGTCTCTTCCTTGAAGCTCTTGGTGATGATTTCAACACGGTCCGCCACCATAAAAGCGGAATAAAAACCTAGTCCAAAATGACCAATGATGCCAGCATCTTTTTCGGCATCCTTGTATTTGTCCAAAAACTCCTCAGCTCCTGAAAAAGCAACTTCGTTGATGTATTTTTTCACTTCTTCCTCGGTCATACCGATTCCCTGATCGATAATGTGGATACGTTTGTTGTCCTTGTCCACTTTTACCTCTATCATGGGATTACCGTACTCAATCTTGGCCTCGCCAATGGAGGTGAGGTGCTTAAGTTTTAAGGTTGCATCGGTAGCGTTGGAGATAAGTTCCCTTAAAAAGATTTCATGATCACTGTACAAGAACTTTTTGATCAAGGGGAATATGTTTTCTACTGAAACATTGATTTTACCTGTAGCCATTGTTTAATAGTTTTCTTTAGTTGCTCATGGATGTCAAAAAAAATACCATAGTAATAAATATGACAAACTGACATTGCTGGGCACTTTTAACACTATTTTCCAAACTTTAACATAGTTTTGTTTATGATTTATTGATATTTGATAAACAAAATGTATATATTTGTATCGTTATAGGAAATTGCTATGAGATAGTATCATGCTATAACAAGTTTGTTTATTTATTGGTTAGGTTGTTGAAAACGCACTTTCGCCCGGAAGTGCGTTTTCCTTTTCATTTCTTAGGAAATCTTAACTAATTTTTGTTATAGAAGCCGTATTTTTGTTTAAACAATATCTGTTATGGCAAATACATCCAATTCAAAGGTCACCGAGGAAAAAATAATAGGTTGGTTCATGGAAACTGTTCTTGAACATGAAACCGTGCCAAAATCTGTTTTCAAATTTTGCAAGGAGAACAAAATCAAAGAAGAGCAATTCTATAAGTACTTTGGCTCTTTTGAAGGCTTGCAAAATGCCATCTGGGAAAAGTTTTACGAAAACACTGTTTCCGTGATGCAAAAAAACGAGAGCTATGATACTATGAGCAACGAGGAAAAGATGCTCACATTCTTTTTTACATTTTTCGAGTCACTGACCCTAAATCGAAGTTATGTACTCTTCATTCTAAGGGAGCATAAGAACTCCATGGAGCGATTGGGACAATTGAAAGGCTTGCGAAAAAATATTAAGGAATTTGCCTCTGAGTTGATCGAGGAAGGAAATAGCGATAAAAATCTAAGGATTCTGAAACGGAGTCCACAATTATTCTCTGAAGGTGCTTGGGTGCAATTTCTGTTCTTGTTAAAGTTCTGGATGGACGACAGCTCCCCAGATTTTGAAAAAACCGATATCGCCATAGAAAAATCGGTTACAACAATTTTTCAGATTTTTGAAAACAGTGCATTGGAAAAAATCATCGACTTTGGAAAATTTCTGTATAAAGAGAATATAGCATAACGGCTTATGAAAACGTTGGATAGTATCCCCACTGGAAAGCTCGAAAGAGCTGGAAAACTAGTAAAGACAGGGGTGAAGATTGGAGGAAACTACGTTAAGTATTACGGGAAAAAGTTGGTCAACCCCGAGACTTCCAAAGATGAACTCGACCAAGACAACGCTGAGGACATCTACGATGGATTAAAGAGTCTCAAGGGAAGTGCACTCAAAGTGGCTCAAATGCTCAGCATGGAGAAAAACTTGTTGCCCAGGGCCTACGTGGAGAAGTTTTCACTATCCCAGTTTTCAGTTCCGCCGCTTTCAGCCCCTTTGGTTCGGAGAACATTTAAAAAATATTTGAGCAAGTATCCAGAGGATATTTTCGACAGCTTCGAAAAGGACTCTATCAATGCTGCGAGCATTGGGCAGGTTCATAAGGCCAAAAAGGACGGGAAGGAATTGGCCGTTAAGATTCAGTATCCGGGGGTGGCTGAGAGCATTAGCAGTGATCTCGCCTTAGTAAAGCCTATCGCCGTTCGTATGTTTAATCTCAAAGGGAAGGACTCCGAGAAATACTTTAAGGAAGTGGAAAACAAGCTTATCGAGGAGACCAATTACATTTTGGAACTGAACCAAAGCGAGGAGATTACCAAAGCCTGCGCGGCAATACCTAATATAGAATTTCCGGAATATTACCAGAATTTATCCAGCGAGCGCATCCTCACCATGGATTGGATGAAAGGAAAGCACCTGAGCGAATTTGCTAAAACCGATTTTGATTCCGATTTAGGAAACAAACTCGGACAGGCGCTATGGGATTTTTACATGTTCCAGATTCACAAGTTGCGTAAAGTGCATGCCGATCCACATCCCGGTAACTTTTTGGTCAGTGCGAACGAAACGTTAATTGCCATTGATTTTGGCTGTATCAAGGAAATTCCGGATGAATTCTACAACCCATATTTTGAGTTGGCAAAGGAGGAAAACATCAATAACGATGAAATCTTTATGGAGAAGTTGTACGAATTGGAGATTTTGACCCCAACGGATTCCAAAAAAGAACTGGAATTCTTTAAAGCTTTGTTTAAAGAAATGCTCACACTTTTCACTTCTCCTTTCCAAAAAGAGGAGTTTGATTTTGGCTCAGGGTCTTTCTGGAGCCAAATTGCTGATTTGAGTGAACGCTATTCCAAGGACGAACAAATTCGTAAAATGAACGGGAATCGCGGATCAAAACACTTCTTGTATATGAATCGTACTTTTTTTGGTCTTTATCATTTGCTGCACGATCTTAGGGCAAAGGTTAAAGTGAACGACTTCCAAAAGTACATCAGCTAATTTTTCTGCTATATTCGCACTTCTTTGAATATATTTTTTACTTTTCCATGAAATAGCTGTTTACTTTTTAAGTAATCAGAAGCAAAGCATTTACTATGTACAATTCAAAAATAGCGGGACTCGGATTTTATGTGCCCGAGAATGTGGTCACCAATGATGACCTTTCCAAGTTGATGGATACCAATGATGAATGGATTCAGGAAAGGACAGGGATAAAGGAAAGAAGACATGTGGTGAAGGGAACCGACACAACCACATCAATGGGGGTAAAGGCCGCTAAAATTGCCATAGAACGTGCAGGTATCGACAAGGATGACATTGATTTTATTGTTTTCGCCACCTTAAGTCCAGACTATTATTTTCCAGGACCCGGGGTGTTGGTACAACGCGATT
>JANQRD010000139.1 GCA_028284725.1 Allomuricauda sp.
AACATGTCACGCCTCTCAAGAGTTTTGGAAGATAATGTTCCTATAGTAGGTCTGGAGCCTTCGGCCATACTTTCGTTCCGTGATGAGTACAAGCGATTATATGAAGATACGGAAGCCATTGAAAAATTGGCCTCACATGCATTTTTGATTGAAGAGTTTCTGGCTAATGAGATTGAAAATGGAAGAATCGATTCCGCATCCTTTACAAAAGTGGAAAAAGTGGTCAAAATCCATAATCACTGCCATCAAAAGGCCTTGTCCAATCAGAAAGTGACCTTTGATGTGCTCAATCTGCCTGAAAACTTTAAGGTTTCCATTATCGCCTCAGGCTGTTGCGGCATGGCGGGATCCTTTGGTTACGAGAAAGAACACTACGAAACAAGCATGCAAGTGGGAGAGCTAAAACTTTTCCCTGCAGTTCGCAAAAGTTCTGCCGAAACCATCATAGCCGCAAATGGTACCAGTTGTAGGCATCAAATCAAGGATGGGACGAAAAGGGACGCACAACACCCAGTCTCAATCTTGAGACAGGCCCTGGTTGTCTAAAGTCTTATAATCTTTTACAGGATTTTCAGTTTGCTCATCTTCACTAATGTCTTGGGCATCCACTTCCTTGTCGGTAATGGAGGCGATAAGCTCATTCATATCCATTTCCTTCAAATCCTCATCGACAAAGAAAGGGGATAACCTATCATGATTGTAGTGATATATCCGCCATCTCTTAAAGGAATACTCTAATGCTGTGAGGTTTTCAACCCAGTCACCGGAATTCAAATACAAACAACTGCCGTGGCGGTTTTCGTATCGCTCTTTTTTGGGTTGATGGATATGGCCACAGATTACATAATCATAATCATTTTCAATCGCAAGATCCGCTGCCGTCTTTTCAAAATTGTTGATATACTTTATGGCACCCTTCACACCATTCTTAATGTGCTTTGAAAGGGAATAGCGCTCACGCCCCATTTTTGACAACCACCAGTTCACGAAACTGTTGATCAAAATCAGAAGGTCGTATCCATATCCTCCCAATTTTGCCAACCACTTGGCATTTTGAATGGAAACATCGAACACATCACCATGAAAGATCCATGCTTTTTTTCCATCTAGATTGAGCACCAACTTGTTGGCAATCTTAAAATTACCCATCGAGGTGTCGCTGAACTTACGGAGCATTTCGTCATGATTTCCAGTGATGTAATATACCTCGGTGCCTTTGGAAGCCATCCCGATGACCTTTTTTAGCACTTTTAAATGCGATGAAGGAAAATAACGTTTGCTAAACTGCCAGATATCAATAATATCCCCGTTCAACACAAGTTTCTTGGGCTGTATACTGTTCAAATAAGCTATAAGTTCATCCGCATGGCTTCCAAAGGTACCCAGATGTACATCGGAGATTACGGCCAATTCAATCTTCCTCTTTTTCAATACTTTTAGGTTTATCTGCAAAATAAAGGTGTAGGAATAAACTGAAAATCAAATCCAAATCATTAATTTTTAAGCATACCGTTAAAAAAACATCAACAAATACCGTTCAGTGTTATAGCAACATTAACTGGCAAGCTTGTTTTTGAAAACAATTAATATGGTATACCTTTGACGCACTTACAACGATACGCACATGGCCGGTAATACATTTGGGCAACTTTTTAAACTGACATCTTTTGGGGAATCACATGGAAGGGCACTGGGAGGAGTAATCGACGGTTGCCCGGCAGGGATTGAGCTGGATTTGGAAAAAATCCAATCGGAATTAAATCGACGAAGGCCTGGCCAATCCGCCATTGTCACACAACGTAAAGAACCTGATACCGTTGAGTTTTATTCCGGAATCTTTGAGGGAAAAACTACGGGCACCCCAATTGGCTTTGCTATTCACAATACCAACCAAAAATCCAAGGATTACTCTCACATCAAGGATTCGTATCGACCGTCCCATGCCGACTACGTTTACGATCAGAAATATGGTTTTCGGGATTATAGAGGTGGAGGAAGAAGTTCTGCCCGGGAGACAGCAAGCAGGGTTGTGGCGGGTGCCGTGGCCAAACAAATGTTGCAGGACATCAGCATAACCGCATACGTGTCACAAGTTGGGGAGTTGAAACTCGAAAAAACGTATCAAGAATTGGATTTCAACAAAATAGAATCCAATCCTGTTCGCTGTCCTGATCCGGAGACTGCGGAAAAAATGGAAGCCTATATCAAATCCATCAAAAAAGAAGGCGATACCATTGGGGGGGTCATTTCCTGCGTTATCCAAAATGTACCAATAGGTTTGGGAGAACCGGTTTTTGATAAGCTCCATGCCAAATTGGGTGGTGCCATGCTTTCCATCAATGCGGTAAAAGGATTTGAGTACGGCAGTGGATTTCATGGCGTGACCATGAAAGGCAGTCAACACAACGATGCTTACAACACCGACGGTACAACCACCACAAACATGAGTGGAGGAGTGCAAGGGGGTATCAGCAATGGTATGGACATCTACTTTAATGTCGCATTTAAACCAGTTGCAACAGTACTTCAAGCCTATGAGACCATTAATAAGGATGGCGAAAAAGTAACTACCCAGGGCAAGGGTAGGCATGACCCTTGTGTTGTACCGCGAGCTGTGCCCATTGTTGAGGCCATGGCCGCCCTTGTGTTGGCCGATTACACCCTTTTGGCTCGTTCCAACAAAATGTAAGGGACAGTTAGCGGTTTTTCCCGCCAAAATAGTATCTTACTTTCCTAAAAATACACATATGCGTAAACTGGAACTTCACTGGCAAATCCTTATTGGGATGTTATTGGGAGTTGTTTTTGGATTTGTCATGACCCAGGTGGATTGGGGCAAGGGTTTCGTAGCTGATTGGATTCAGCCTGTAGGGACAATCTTTGTTCGTTTACTGAAATTGATTGCGATTCCGTTGATCATTGCTTCATTGGTAAAAGGGATTTCGGATCTTAAGGACATTTCGAAATTCCGTAACATCGGTTTACGTACGATCATGATCTATATCGTTACAACGGTTGTAGCGATAACCATTGGTTTGGTTTTGGTCAACATCATGAAACCAGGAGATGGTATTTCAGAGGAAACAATCACCAAACTGACCGAAACCTATGCTACGGATGCAGGAGTTACCTCCAAGCTGGAGGAGGCATCACGGCAAAAGAGCAGTGGGCCATTGCAATTTTTGGTGGACATGGTTCCTGAAAATGCGCTGGCGGCCATGAGCAACAATAAATTGATGTTGCAGGTGATTTTTTTCACGATTTTTCTTGGAATTTCCATGTTGTTGATCGGGGAAAAAAGGGCAAAACCCCTGAAAGATTTCTTTGATGCATTGAACGATGTTGTTTTGAAAATGGTCGATTTGATCATGCTTACAGCACCGTACGCTGTTTTCGCGCTTTTGGCAAGTGTGGTAGTTTCCTCAAGCGACCCCGATCTCCTTCTGGCATTGCTCAAATACACCGGAGTCGTAGTTGCGGGACTTTTTATAATGATAGTTTTTTACGCTACAGTGGTCTCATCGTTCACAAAGAAGAATCCATTTTGGTTTTTAAAGGAAATCAGCCCTGCCCAGCTATTAGCCTTTTCCACAAGCTCAAGTGCGGCGACCTTACCCGTGACCATGGAACGGGTGGAAGAACATATTGGGGTGGACAAGGAAGTGTCCAGTTTTGTGCTTCCAGTGGGAGCGACCATCAATATGGATGGCACCAGCCTTTATCAAGGTGTTGCCGCGGTTTTTATTTCCCAAGCCTTAGGTTTTGATTTAAGTTTCGGTGACCAATTGACCATAGTCCTTACCGCTTTGTTGGCCTCGATTGGATCTGCAGCAGTCCCGGGAGCTGGAATGGTGATGTTGGTAATCGTTTTAGAATCCATTGGGTTCCCCGCCGATAAATTGGCCATTGGCTTGGCCTTGATCTTTGCGGTGGATAGACCGTTGGACATGTGTCGTACTGTGGTAAACGTGACCGGGGATGCCACGGTATCCATGGTAGTGGCAAAATCCGTAGGTAAATTGGGCGAACCCGACATAAAGGAATGGGACGACCATTTGGAAGAAGTTATCTAATCCATCAAAAACATACGCTATGAACATCTGTTTTTTAATGTATCCGTGGGACGAGATTCAACCTGAGAACGATACCAGTCTAGCATTGATCCACGAATGTGTAAAGCGCAAACACGGAGTGGCACTCTGTACCCCGGCGAACTTAACCATCAGAAACAGTGTTACCAGTGCATTCTGCACAGTAAT
The DNA here is from genome assembly GCA_028284725.1 of Allomuricauda sp. GTDB lineage: Bacteria > Bacteroidota > Bacteroidia > Flavobacteriales > Flavobacteriaceae > Flagellimonas. The sequence goes on from JANQRD010000139.1 coordinate 4,260, forward strand.
CAATCGTATGGACAAGGTATCGAGCAGTCTTAAAACGTTTTACAAACAAGCTTCCCTTCGGGAAGAGATGCTTCCGCTGGCTGGATTTGATGTCATTTTTATGCGTGCGAATCCACCTTTGGATCCATTAATGCTCAATTTCCTGGATTCGGTTAAAGATGATGTTTTTATCGTAAACTCTCTTCAGGGACTTCGTGAGGCCAACAACAAGTTATATACGGCCGCTTTTGGGGATAGCCATAGCAATATCATACCAACAACCCATGTTTCGAAGAACAAAAAGTATCTCGTTGAGCAGATCAAGGAATCTTCGGCAGATAAGATGATTTTGAAACCATTGAACGGTTTTGGCGGATCCGGAGTTATCCTCATTGAAAAATCTGCCATGTCCAATATCAAATCCCTATTGGATTTTTACGTGACGAACTCGGATGGTACCTCAAACTACGTCATTCTGCAAGAATATATTGAAGGTGCCGATCAGGGTGATGTCCGTGTTTTATTGCTCAATGGCGAGCCGATTGGTGCCATGCGACGAATCCCCGGCAGTGATGACCACCGCTCCAATGTCTCAGCCGGTGGCTCGGTGGCCAAACATTATTTAACAAAACAAGAAAAAGCACTATGCAAGCAGATAGGCCCTAAATTGGTCAATGATGGGCTCTACTTCGTGGGAATCGATCTGATTGGAGGTAAGTTGGTAGAGGTGAACGTGATGTCCCCCGGGGGTATTACCTACATGAACAAGGTCTACAAAACCAAAATACAGTGCAAGGTCATCGATTTTGTGGAAAGCAAGGTCATTGACAAATTACAGGCTTTTGATCGAAGATCAAGATTACGCAGTGAAGTAGAAAATGCATAAACGCACGGTCGATGATATTATCCTTCTGATTGAGGGCGGGGCGTGTTTTGAAGCCGTTTCCGATGACTATTCCTTTACCATAAAGATTGAAAAGTATGTTCCTTTCGTTTGCGGGGCAGTGCATGATGGACATCAATTCAGGAAATCCTTGTGGGACAATTGTCTGCATACCGAGTATGACCGGTGGTACGAGGAAGATCCCTTCACCAAACAAATGGTGCAAAGCCTGCCCATTGTTATCGCAGGATGTGATAGTCGCTTTGAATACGATCTGAACCGAGAACCTGAACGTGCCATCTATGAAGATGCCTGGGGGAAGCAATTGTGGAAGTCGCCGTTATCGTCCAATGAAAAAAAAGCAAGTCTTGCCAAGCATTCCAATTTTTATCGGGTGGTGCAAGCTTTGATTTCAAAATTGGAAACCATCTTCCCAAAGGTACTGGTGTTCGATATGCACAGCTACAATTGGAAGCGATGGGAACGCGAAGTGCCAGTATGGAATTTGGGAACGATCAACATCAATCAACAACGATTCGGCTCCCTGACCCATTTATGGAGTGGCATGCTGGGTGAAATGCAACTGCCCAATGGTGTAAGATCCACTTCCAAAATAAATGACACTTTTCAAGGCAACGGTTATTTTTTAAAGTACATCACCGGAAATTTCGGAAATACCTTAGTTTTGGCCACCGAAATCGCAAAAGTGTATTGTGATGAACTCACAGGGATTGTTTATCCGGAAATGGTGCATGCGGTGGAAGAACAATTTAAGAGCTTGATTCCGGAAATGGTGAACAAATTTGAACAGGCGAATGTATGATCAGTGAGAAAGAAACC
>JANQRD010000147.1 GCA_028284725.1 Allomuricauda sp.
ATTCCTTTTCTTCTATATAGGTGGGGTGGACCGACAGCGCCAAAATAGGTTGCGCAATATATTTTCTTGGATGTTGTTTCACCTCTGCCTTGACCTCCGCTATTTCCTCCTTGGTCAGTTTATTGCCTATTCTAACGCCATAACCGCCTGCCTCATCCACAGGTTTAACTACCAATTTGTCAACGTTTTCCAAAACGTACTTCAATTCATCCGGTCGACTGCAATGATAGGTTTTAACGTTGCTGAGAATGGGTTCCTCGTCCAGATAATACTTAATGATTTCCGGCATATAGGTGTAAACGGCCTTGTCGTCTGCAACTCCGGTTCCTGGAGCGTTGGCAAGACACACATTTCCTTGGCGATAAGCTGCGAACAATCCTGGAACTCCCAATGCGGAATCGGCCCTGAACTCAAGGGGGTCGATAAACAGATCGTCTATTCTTCGGTAAATAACATCGACCCGCTTTGGCCCATTGATGGTCTTCATGTACACAAAATCGTTTTCAACAAAAAGATCTCTTCCCTCAACCAATTCGATACCCATGGCCTTGGCCAAATATGAATGTTCGTAGTAGGCGGAGTTGTACATACCTGGAGTAATGACAACACAGGTGGGATTATCAACACCGTGCGGCTTTACACTTTCTAGAATCTCCAAAAGGTTTTCCGCATAGTTGGTTACATTGTAAGCCTGATAATGATTAAAAACCCCAAAAAGAGCCCTTTTGAGTGCAGTCCGGTTGCAGACCACATAGCTGACACCTGAAGGACATCTGATGTTGTCCTCAAGTACATAGTAATTGCCATCAGAATGCTTGATGATGTCTATTCCCGAAATATGGTTATACACTTCTCCCGGAGGATTTACATCCATCATCTGATGCAGATAGTTAACTGAGGAACTGAGTAAATCCAGAGGGACAACTTCGTCCTTAATGATTTTTTTGTCGTGATAAATGTCCCAAAGAAAAAGATTCAGGGCTTTGGCACGTTGTATAGATCCAGTCTCAATAGTGTCCCATTCACTGGCATCGATAATTCTTGGAAACAGGTCAAAGGGAAAGATTTTTTCCTTTGTCTCGTTCTCACCATAAACTTGAAATGTGATTCCCTGGTTAAAAAAGGAAGCCTTGGCCTTGTTGTTCAGGTTGATGTAATCCGAGATGGAATGCTCCCCGTACAGCTTAAAAAGCTTTTGGTAAATGGATTTTGCGTTGCCATTCCCATCAAAAACTTCATCAAAAAAATTAGCATTCTTCTTATAAAGATCGAATATCGTATTGGGCATTTGTGTTTCTCTCGGTTATGTCCCTTAATATAAGCCATTTTTCATTGATTTGGTAGTGTCGATTTAACAATAATCGGGGCTAATGATTAATAAAACTTTAAAAAGGCACCCAAGAACTGTTGATTTATCATTCCTCTTGTACAAAGTTTTAACAGCGCTCCATTTGCTGATTTTGGCTATTTTTAAAACCTAAATCAAACCAAATGGGAACACGCTACTTTCTAATCTTATCCCTTTTCAATCTTATGCTGATTCAGGGACAGTCCTTCGACAGTACTAAGGATTACCAGAAGTTCAATGGGTTTTTTAATTTTTATTATGATGATGGTTCCGATAAGATTTTTTTGGAGGTTGATGAGTTGGAAAAGGAGTTTTTGTACGTCTACGCCCTGAGCAGTGGCATAGGGAGCAATGACATCGGATTAGATAGAGGACAACTGGGCAATGAACAGGTCGTTTTTTTCAGAAAGGCAGGGAATAAGCTGTTGTTGATCCAGCCTAATCTAAAGTTTCGGGCACTGACCCAAAACGAATTGGAAAAAAAGTCGGTGGAACAGGCCTTTGCCAAATCAGTGTTGCACGGGTTTAAAATCGAGGAAGAATCCAAGGGAAAATATCTAATTAACATCACGGATTTTCTAATGCGGGATGCCCATGGGGTATCCGGTCGTTTGAAACGTACCAAGCAAGGTTCCTACAGCTTGGATTTAGGGAAAAGCGCTTTGGCTTTTGAACGTACGAAGGCCTTTCCAAAAAATGTTGAATTTGATGTGACACTGACTTTTAAGGGAAATCCGGAGGGGAATTATATACGTTCCGTAACCCCAAATCCTGGGTTGGTCACCGTAGCCCAGCACCACTCCTTGATTGAACTACCCGATGACGATTATGAAAAAAGAGCTTTTGACCCTCGTTGTGGTTCCTATCCACTTTCATACTACGATTATGCAACTCCGGTGCAGGAACCCATCCTAAAACGGTTTGTCACCCGTCATCGTTTAAAGAAAAAGAATCCAAACGCACCGGTCAGCGAAGCTGTAGAGCCCATTGTGTACTATTTGGATAATGGTACCCCAGAACCGGTTCGTTCCGCGTTATTGGATGGCGGAAAATGGTGGAACGAAGCTTTTGAGGCCATCGGGTACAAGGATGCATTTCAATTAAAAATATTGCCAGACAATGCAGATCCCTTGGATGTGAGGTATAACGTAATCCAATGGGTGCACCGTTCCACCAGAGGTTGGAGTTACGGAAGCAGTGTTACGGATCCAAGAACGGGAGAGATTATCAAAGGACATGTAAGCCTCGGGAGCTTGCGCATCCGTCAGGATTTTATGATTGCGCAGGCATTGATGGACAAACCCTTCGCAGAAAGGGACAACAATTACCAGCCCATGTTGGAGATGGCTTTGGCCCGGATTCGGCAACTTTCGGCCCACGAAATTGGTCACACCCTTGGATTTGCCCATAATTTTGCCGCCAGCACCAATGGCCGGGCTTCGGTGATGGATTACCCACATCCACAGTTTGAACTGAACGGCAATACCATTGATTTTTCGGATGCCTACGATACCGGCATTGGTGAATGGGATAAAGTGACCGTTGCCTATTCGTATACCGACTTTCCCAGCGGAACCGAAGAAAAGGCAGGGTTGAACGCCATTTTGGAAAAAGCACAGAGCGATGGGTTACGATATATTTCCGATCAGGACGCAAGACCACAAGGTGGGGCCCATGCACTGGCACATTTGTGGGATAATGGCCGAAATGCCGCACAGGAATTGGAAAAAGTGCTGGGTATCCGAAAAGTGGCAATCAACAATTTTTCGGTGGATAATGTACGTTCGGGGGAACCCCATTCCGTGCTTGAGGATGTATTTGTTCCCCTATATTTCTTTCATCGGTATCAGACGGAGGCGGTTTCAAAGCTCATCGGTGGACTGTACTATAATTATGCGATTAAGGGTGATGGACAGCGAACCGTGTATCCCATAAGTGTCGCGAGTCAAGAAAATGCACTCAAAACCATTTTAAAAACCTTGGACGCCAGCGAAATTGCCATTCCGAAGGAAAAATTGGATTTGTTCCCTCCCAGAGCGATTGGGTATGGCCGGTCCAGGGAATCATTTAAGGGAAGAACAGGGGTGAGCTTCGATGCACTCTCGGCAGCGGAAACCTCTGCAGATATGACGCTAGGACTCTTGCTCCACCCGCAGCGTGCCTCCCGATTGATTCAGCAAAAAAGTCTGGATAAAGACCAATTGGGCTTATCCGAGGTATTGGCAAAAACAGTAAAAAGCACCGTAGAAGAGTCCCAAAAGGATTCATACCTGCATGAAGTACAACAGATCATCAATTTTCGGGTATTGCACCACATCATGAATTTGGCAGCCCATAAGGACGTGCATCCCCAAGTAAATGCCATCGCTTTTGAGGCTTTAAAAAGAATAAAAAAGGAATTATTTAGCAATGGGAAAAACACCCTAGCGGTAGAAATGGTACGTCGTATAGATGGTTTTTTAAATGCCCCATCAAAGTTTAAAGTGATACCGTCACCAAAAATCCCCGATGGATCTCCTATTGGGATGGAGTGCATGCATTAACCAAGTTTGTATATGGAAATTAATTTGATCAGCGATACAGTCACTCGACCCACGCCCGGCATGTTGGAGGCCATGATGACCGCCAAGGTGGGTGACGACGTGTTTAAAAACGACCCCAGTGTGAACGCTTTGGAGGCCAAAGTGGCGGATTTTTTTGGTATGGAAGCTGCTTTGTTCTTTCCCAGCGGCAGTATGGCCAACCAAACTGCAATTAAGCTGCATACCCAGCCTGGGGAGCAGTTGATCTGTGACAAATATGCCCATGTCTATAATTATGAAGGGGGAGGGGTCAGTTTCAACAGTGGGGTTTCTTGCAAATTGGTCGATGGGAACAGGGGCATGATGACGGCAACCCAAGTGGAACAGTCCATAAATCCACCTGATTTTTACCATAGTCCCTTAACATCTTTGGTATGTATTGAAAATACGACCAATAAAGGAGGAGGGGCTTGTTGGGATTTTGAAGAGCTCAAAAAAATCAGGGCGGTGTGCGATAAGAACCATCTCAAATACCATTTGGACGGTGCGCGCCTTTGGAATGCCCTGGTCGCCAAAAAAGAAGACCCAAAGGCTTATGGGAAGCTCTTCGACTCCATCAGTGTTTGTTTCAGTAAGGGTTTAGGGTGTCCCGTAGGATCTGCGTTGGTGGGAGATAAAAAAATGATGGACAGCGCCCTCCGCATTAGAAAAGTGCTGGGTGGCGGCATGCGCCAGTCAGGGTTTTTGGCCTCAGCTGCAATTTATGCCATGGATAACCACATCGATCGGTTGGCGGAGGATCATCGACGTGCAGCGGAAATAGGGGAGGTGCTCAATACATTGGATATCATTCAAAAAGTGGAGCCCATTGAAACAAACATCATCATTTTTGAGTTGGACGAATCCAAAATGTTGGCCTCAGACTTTTTGAACAAATTAGAGGAGAACTCTATTTCCATCATTGGAATGGGGCAGGGGAAGCTGCGTATCGTGACCCATCTAGATTACACCCAAGAGATGCATGTGTACTTCCTTAAGGTATTACAATCCATAGGATAGCAAACTATTTAAAAAGGGAATCCATCCCTGGAATATTGGGCATTCCTTCTTTGGCAACTGCCGCCAATTCACTTTCATGTACACCGTTGGCTTTTTCAATGGCCTTGTTCAGTGTTAGAATAAGATAGTCTTCCAACTGTTCCTTATCTTCCAAAAGGGTATTGTCGATAGTAATAGACTTGATTTCCCTATTGGCTGTTAGTGTAACCTTGAGTTTTCCATCCGAAGATGCTTCATCAACGAGAACTGTATTTAACCGTTCCTTCGTCTGCTTTACCTTCTCTTGGGTTTCCTTTAATTTACCCATCATTCCCATAAAATCTCCGAACATAGCCACTATTTAGAATATTTTTGCGTTCAAAATTAATAATTTGAGCCAAAATAAAATCCATGCGACCCGTCAAAACCAACACCATTTTTTTCGTGATATGCCTTATTTTTGCAGGCTCTTGTCAAAAAAGTAAAGAAAAACAGATGCGGATTACTCCCCCAAAAGCGGATAAAAAGCCCAAAAAGCTTGAAAAGCACGGAGATGTAAGGGTCGACAATTACTACTGGATGAACGATCGTGAAGATCAAGAGGTGTTGGATTATTTGAATGCTGAAAATGCCTATTATGCGGAAATGACCTCCCATACAAAGGAATTTCAGGAGTCCCTTTTTCAGGAGATGAAATCGCGCATCAAGGAAGACGACTCATCAGTCCCTTATAAACTGAACGGTTACTGGTACGTGACGCGATATGAAACCGGTGGAGAATATCCGATATACACCAGAAGGAAAGATAGTTTGGACATGGAGGACGAACTTTTGTTCAATTGTAATGAACTTGCAAAGGATCATGAGTTTTTCAATCTGAGGGGAATTTCGGTCAGCCCCGACAATCAATTGGCCTCTTTTGGAACGGATACCGTTTCCCGAAGGCAGTATACCATTCAGATAAAAAATCTGAAAACTGGTGAGATCTATCCCGATAAAATTAAAAATACCACAGGTAGTTCCGTTTGGGGAAATGACAGTAAAACGCTTTTTTACACCAAAAAAGACCCTGTTACCTTACGATCTGATAAAATCTACCGCCATACGCTGGGTACTCCCGCATCGGACGATGTCTTGGTCTTTCACGAGAAAGATTCCACCTTCAGCACCTTTGTCTATAAGACGAAATCACGAAAATTCATCGTGATTGGCTCAGTAAGTACCCTTACTTCTGAATATCAAGTACTGGATGCCAACAATCCCACTGGAAAATTCAAAGTGTTTTCACCTCGTGAAAGGGGAATCGAGTATTCCATTTCCCACTATAACAACAGTTTCTATGTGCTTACAAATAGGGATAAAGCCATAAATTTTAAACTCATGAAAACACCTGTTGGCCAAACTGAATCAAAACATTGGAAGGAGTTCATTCCGCATCGTGAGGAGGTTTTATTGGAAGATGTGGACATTTTTAAGGACTTTTATGTGCTTTCTGAACGGGTAAATGGCCTCAACAAGCTAAAAGTGGTGCGTTGGGACGGTTCAGAGCACTATTATGTACCTTTTGACAGCGAGACCTACGTTGCCGGAACTTCTGTAAATCTCGATTTTAATACCGAGGAACTGCGTTATTACTATAATGAAATGGGTACGCCCTACACCGTTATCGATTTCAATATGGTAAATAAGACCCAAAAGATATTGAAGGAACAAGAAGTGTTGGGAGGTAATTTCGACAAGACAAACTATCAAACGGAGCGTTTGTGGGCGACCTCACGGGATGGAACAAAGATTCCGATCTCATTGGTATACCGAAAGGAAATCAAGTTGGATGGAACAAATCCACTGTTGCAGTACGCTTACGGATCCTATGGCAGCACTATTGACCCCTATTTCTCCAGTGTGAGGCTGAGTCTGCTGGATAGAGGGTTCATTTTTGCCATTGCCCACGTAAGGGGAGGGGAATATTTGGGAAGACCTTGGTATGAAAACGGAAAACTGCTGCGAAAAAAGAACACCTTCACCGATTTTGTGGACTGTTCCAAATTTCTAATTGAAAAAAAATACACGAGTTCAGAACATTTATATGCCAGCGGAGGTTCCGCGGGAGGACTCCTAATGGGTGCTGTGGTCAATATGGCGCCTGAACTGTACAATGGGGTGATTGCTGCCGTCCCCTTTGTGGATGTGGTCACCACCATGCTCGATGATTCCATTCCATTGACCACTGGGGAGTATGACGAATGGGGCAATCCGAATGAAAAAGAGTATTACGATTACATCAAATCGTATTCTCCTTACGATAACGTTGAGGCCAAGGAATACCCAAATCTTTACGTTTCCACAGGATTGCACGATTCACAGGTGCAATATTGGGAACCGGCCAAATGGGTCGCAAAACTCCGGGAATTTAAGACTGATGATAATCTTTTGTTCTTGGATACCAATATGGAAGCCGGACATGGCGGTGCTTCCGGACGGTTTGAGTCACTCAAGGAGACTGCAAAGGAGTTTGCCTTTATCTTGGATTTAGAAGGAAAAATCTCCATAAAATAAAAAATACTATTTTTGTGCCGGATTAATCTCCATTACAGTGGAGGTTACCCCTTACCTAAACCCAGTTATGAGAAAACAGATAAATGCGTATAGCAATATTCTTGACTTAATTGGAAATACCCCCTTAGTTAGGCTTAACCAAATCGCAGCTCCCCTCACAGGAAACTTCTTTGCCAAAATTGAGGCCTTTAACCCAGGTCACTCATCAAAGGACAGGATAGCCGCTTTCATAATTGAAGAGGCTGAGCGAAAGGGCATTCTAAAGCCCGGAAGCACTATTATTGAAACCACATCGGGTAATACCGGCTTCAGCTTGGCTATGGTAAGCATTGTAAAAGGTTATAAATGTGTTTTGGCAGTAAGTTCAAAATCTTCACCGGATAAAATCGATATGCTCCGTTCCATGGGAGCCAAAGTCTATGTGTGTCCTGCCCATGTGAGTGCGGATGATCCAAGGTCATACTATGAAGTCGCAAAACGACTTCATGGTGAAATCAAGGATTCCATCTATATCAATCAGTATTTCAATGATCTCAATATTGAGGCGCATTACCAAACCACTGGACCGGAGATTTGGAACCAGACCGACGGCGCGATAACACATTTAGTGGCATGTAGCGGTACAGGAGGCACGATTTCCGGGATAGCCCGCTATTTAAAGGAACAAAACCCAGATGTGAAGATATTGGGGGTGGATGCTTACGGTTCCGTTCTTAAAAAATATCACGAAACGGGTGAATTCGACCATAACGAGGTTTATCCATACAGAATTGAGGGATTGGGAAAGAATCTTATCCCAACAGCCACGGATTTTAACTGTATTGACCGTTATATCAAAGTCACCGATGGCGAAAGTGCCCACATGGCCAGAAAAATTGCGCATACCGAAGGTATGTTCGTTGGCTATACTAGTGGAGCAGCTATGCAAGCCCTCTACCAATTGAACACTGAGGGTGAATTTTCCGAGGACAGCAATGTAGTTGTGATTTTTCCCGACCATGGTTCGCGGTACATGAGCAAGATTTACAGTAATGAATGGATGGAAGATCAGGGGTTCTTCAATATTCAGAATGAAGATGCACCTAAAAAAATAGAATACATCAAATAATAGACTAACTAACTTAAATCACGGGAACGGCAGTGCATAGCACTGTCGTTTTTTTATGTGGATATTTCCTTGGGCGAGATAGGCAAAAATCTATATTTTTGCAGTTGAAACAATTTTAGGGTAGATGAGAGATTTATTTGACAGAATCATTGAGAACAAAGGTCCTTTGGGAAAATGGGCGTCGCAGGCAGAAGGTTATTTTGTATTTCCTAAACTAGAAGGTCCCATTTCCAATAGAATGAAGTTCCAGGGAAAGGAAGTCATTACATGGAGTATCAATGATTACTTGGGGCTTGCCAATCTACCCGAAATCAAAAAAGTAGATGGAGATGCTGCTTATGAGCACGGTTCGGCCTATCCAATGGGCGCTCGAATGATGAGTGGCCATACCGATTATCACGAGCAATTGGAACAGGAATTGGCATCTTTTGTCAACAAGGAGGCATCTTACTTATTGAATTTTGGATATCAAGGCTTTATGTCTGTTATCGATGCATTGGTATCTAAAGATGATATTATTGTATATGATGTGGATTGCCACGCTTGTATCATCGACGGGGTGCGTTTGCATGTGGGCAAGCGTTTCACTTTTAAACACAACGATGCGGAAAGCTTGGAGAAAAACTTGGAACGTGCCACTAAATTGGCCACTGAGACCGGTGGTGGCATCTTGGTGATTTCTGAAGGAGTTTTTGGAATGCGCGGAGAACAGGGCATTCTAAAGGAAATTGTAGCGCTAAAGAAAAAATTTAAGTTTAGATTGTTGGTTGATGATGCCCACGGATTCGGAACCTTGGGAAAAACTGGGGCAGGAGCAGGTGAGGAGCAAGGGGTCCAAGATGACATCGATGTGTATTTGGCCACTTTTGCCAAGTCTATGGCAAGTATTGGGGCCTTTGTTGCCGCAGACAGAGAAATTATTGAATACCTAAAGTATAACCTTCGTTCGCAAATGTTTGCGAAGTCACTGCCCATGGTGTATGTGAAAGGCGCGTTGAAGCGATTGGATATGTTGCGGAACCGTCCAGAGTTGAAGGCAAAACTTTGGGAAAATGTAAATGCGCTTCAGAACGGACTTAAGGAACGTGGTTTCGATATTGGAACTACTTCAAGTTGTGTTACCCCGGTGTATTTGAATGGTAGTATTCCAGAAGCGATGGCCTTGGTGAAAGACCTCCGTGAAAATTATGGAATTTTCTGTTCCATAGTAGTTTATCCGGTGATACCTAAAGGATTGATTCTATTACGAATGATTCCAACAGCTACCCATACCATGCAGGACATTCTTGAAACTTTGGATGCATTTTCCGCAATTCGCGATCGTTTGCAAAACGGAACATACAAGAGGCTTTCTGCGGCTGTTGCGGCCGCCATGGGAGAGTAGTTTTTCGGAATAGCTAAGCTTTAATATAGCGTTCTACAGATTTTCCCTTTTTGCGTAATGCTTTCGTATTATTTTTCAGTAAGCTGAAGGCTGTTTTATTGATTTTTTTCGCCGAAATCGTCTTCCACTGGGAGGCATCCTTTTGAAAATCGGTTTTGAACAGCATTTTGGACAAATCCCGAATGACACAATAGTTGGCCAGGGGATGGGGATTTTCGCTTTCAGGATTCGCATTGGAAGTGAAAGAACGAATCAAATCGTAAATGGTTTCTTGTGCTAAGCTTAGTTCTGAAAGCTTGGCGCGATACTCCAAATCGGGCCCTTTGAGATTGGGAAACGCCTTGTAGTCCACAAAATGCCGTCCTTCGTGGGCCAAATAACTTATTTTAAAATTTTCACTTTCTAAATCATAGGCCTCTTCAACACAATAAATGGCATCGTTTTTTGCCCAACCACCAGGGTAATATTTGCCCAGCGTTGCATATTCTTCCCATCCCAGGGTAATAAAATCGTTCATGAAAACCACCTTTACTTCTAGTTTTTCACTTTTTAAATTAAAAGTGTAAGTCGTATCCCTTTGTGATTTCCAGATTAAAAGATCCAAAAGCCGACCAGTTTTTCCAACAGCTTCGGTAGTGTAATATCCCTTGCTTTTGATATAGTTGCTCAAAAAATATCCAAGACTGTCCCTGGTGATTTTTTTATCCTTAGCAGGTGGATAGTTCTTTTTAAGGAAACCGATGGCACTCTTACCTAGCGTCCTTTCCTGAGCCTCATCCGGATTTAGCAGCGATTTCCTCCAATAGTCCTTAAAAATGACATGAAGCTCATGAATCTTTGATTTTTGTCCGGAAAAGTAAGCTGAATTGTCAACTTCATGTGCAAATCTCGAATTGAATTCCGAGACGAAATCTATATCCTTTTCATTCAAATGTTGTTCGTCAACCGTCAAAAGCGGCATGGCTGAAAGCACATCGGCATTCAAACAGTGTGCATATATTTTGGCATAGTCCAGAACCAGTTTGGAGGAAGTGGTATTTTGTGAGAATGTGGTCTGAAATAAAAGGAAAAAGAATCCAAAAGTGGTTTTGATATTAATAGAGTCTTGCATGTTTTTGACGATTGAATCATCAAAAGTAATGTGGCCTGACGGGATAAAATTGTATGGAATTAACTATTTAAGGTCCGTTTGAACCTTGCTGGTGGGACTGCATATATTGATTTAAACGACCTTATAAAATGGGCATCATCATAAAATCCCATTTCAAATGAGATTTCACCAATACTCTTGGAGGTGTTTAGCAAAAGGTGTAACCCACGCTCAATTTTCGACCGAAGCTGAAACTCGCTTACCGTGAGACCTTTTTGCTCTTTAAAGACTCGGGACAGGTATACGGGATGCACATGAACACGATGGGACAATTCATCCAGGGAATGAAACTTTTCAATTTCGTCATTAATGATTTCTACCACGTTCTTCACCCAATTTTGTGCATTCCTTCTAGGTTTCTCCGATATAAACCTAGAATAGAAGTCATAGATGTCTTCAAAGATGGGATTACCATGCACTTCGGTTTTAAAGTTGATAAACAGTTTGTATAAAAAAGGATACTTTGAAGCTTTAAACTTTAGGGGTAGATCTTGTTTTCCAGCGGTTTTGTTCCCATCAAATTCATACCACTTTGGTTTGAATTCAATGTTAAAGCAACTACCGCTTTTTTCTTCAAAATAGTTTTTATGACCATGTCCCCCGGGTCGATACAGTACCTCACCAGGAAGAACAGGCTCGACGGTTCCTTGACTTTCCTCCAAATAGCTTCCTTTTATAAGAAGACTTAGATAGGGATTTTCGTGATTATGCGTTGCAATAGTGGTTTCTGGTGCGTAGTTGGTGATGCAAAGTTTTAAATATGTGTTTTCCAGCTTTTTTGAGCTGTTGCCAAAATATTCCCCTGTGGCTAGATTCAACATGTTGACTAATGTTCTATCTTTTTAGTCTCTCATCGAGAACTTTGTTACATCAATTTAACTGTTTTCTGTAAGTTCTTCTCCTTTTATGGGTAACAGGGTTGAAGTGCTTCCACATTTGCCGTATGGCCACATTCTCCTCCAACTCAGGAGTTCGAATACAGTTGACGATACCACGTTCTTGGAAGGTTTTGTAATATTCGTTGAAAATAATTGCCGTAACTCCCTTGTTTTGGTAGTTGGGATGGATGCCTATCAAATAAAAGATAACATCTTTACTCTCTTTTTTGGCTCTTAGCAAATGAAAGATTCCCGTAGGGAACAGTTTCCCTTTTGCTTTTTGCAGGGCTTTTGAAAATGAGGGCATAACAATTGCAAAGGCGACCAATTCATCATTTGAATCAACTATGAACTTGATGTATTCCGGGTTAATAAAACTGATGTACTTCTTTTTAAAATATTCTTTTTGTACATCAGTAATTTTTACAAAAGAAGCCAAAGCCGAGTAGGTACTATTGAAGAGATCGAACATTTTATCCACCCATGGCATAATTTCGTTGCTATTCGTAAAATTGATTTCCCGTAGCCCATATCGCTTTTTGATGAGAAGATTGGCCTTATAAAAAATCTTGGGGTCGGCATTGGCAAACAAAAACTTGTTCTCTAAATACTCCTTCTCCTTTTTAAATCCATGTTTTTCGTAATGTGATTGGTAGTAGGGATGATTGTACCAAGTAATCATGTTGCCTATATGGTCAAAGCCTTCGGTCAATACCCCTACTTTGTCCAAATTGGAAAAACCAACAGGACCTTCCATATATTCCAGATTGTGTTGCTTTCCAATTTCGGCCACTTTGTCCAACAGTGCTTTGGAAACTTCAAAATCATCCACAAAATCAAACCAGCCAAACCGCATCTTTTTCAATTGCTGTTCCTTTACTTCGAGCCAATTGATGATGGCGGCAACCCTGCCCACAATCTTTTTGTCTTTATAGGCCAAGAAGAAAGAGGCTTCCGCATTTTGGAAAACGGGATTTTTTTCAGGATTGAAAGATTCCATTTCCTCTTTGATGATGGGAGGCACCCAATAGGGAGAGTCTTTGTACAGTGAAAAGGGGAATTTGACAAATTTTTTCAAGTCAGATTTGGAGTGGACTTGCCTTAGGGTGATCATCGGTTATTTTTTGCTAGATCAATATTAGCAATATTCCCAAAAGAAGAAAAATGAAAGTAAAAGAAACTTAGAAATCTATTTTGTCTTTTCTTTTTTTGCCCTTTTTTCTTCGTTTTTTCTTCACATCTTTCTTGCTGATTTTTCCAGTTGACTTCGGTTTCTGGCTGGCAATGGGAACAAGTTGATCCTTATGGAAATCCAATCGGTAAGAAAAGCCTAGTACTACAAAAATACGGGAAGGGGAGTTTTTGAAGTTACTTCCCATGTG
>JANQRD010000182.1 GCA_028284725.1 Allomuricauda sp.
AATCGATGTCCTGGTGGAGAGCAAGGCTCCCGACATAAAAATCACACAGGAAACCTTTGACCAGATTGCCCAGTACAATTATAAACTTCGATCAAACTACTTGATGGTAACCAATGGCATGGAGCATTATTACTGTAAAATAGACCCAGAGCAAGAAAAATACCACTTTTTAAAGGAAATTCCTGATTTTAGCCGTTAATTTGCTGCCGTTTTGAAAGTTGCCGTCGTCATACTCAATTGGAACGGAAAAGCATTGCTGGAACGGTTCCTTCCCTCGATTGTTGCCTACTCAAAGGGAACCAGCATTTATGTGGTCGACAATGCCAGTTCGGACAGCTCGGTAGATTTTTTGAAGGACAACTACCCCTCCATAGGAATTGTACAAAATGCTACCAACGGTGGATTTGCCAAAGGTTACAATGATGGACTAAAACATATCGAGGCGGATATTTTTTGCCTTTTGAATTCAGATGTTGAGGTAACTGAAAATTGGTTGGAGCCCGTATTGGAAACTTTTGAAAATACTCCGGAGGCATCCATTGTCCAGCCTAAGATCCTTGATTTAAAGCGAAGGGAGTATTTTGAATATGCTGGTGCTGCTGGTGGCTTTATTGACAAATTGGGATATCCCTTTTGTCGGGGCCGTATTTTCCAGGCATTGGAAAGGGACGAAGGCCAATATGATGATATCCGCGAGGTTTTTTGGGCCACGGGGGCTTGTATGTTTATCAAAAATGCAGTGTTTAAGTCTTTAAAAGGTTTCGACGAAGATTATTTCGCACATCAGGAAGAAATTGATCTTTGTTGGCGTGCCAAAAATTTTGGCCATAAAGTTTATTATGTAGGAAAAAGCAAAGTGTACCACATGGGCGGATCCACATTGTTGAACATGAATCCGAAGAAAACCTTTCTCAACTTCCGGAATTCGTTGTATTCCATCACCAAAAACCTGCCCCGAAAAAAGGCCTTTCCCATAATATTTTTACGATTGCTATTGGATGGGGTGGCCGCGGTTCGATTTATTTTTCAATTTAAATTGAATCACTGTGCTGCCGTTCTGCGTGCACATCTCAGTTTTTATACTAACTTTAGAAAGGTTTACCGTAAAAGGGAAAAAGCTAATTTTATATTAAAATATTATTCAACAACGTCCATAGTTTGGTCTCATTTCGTACATCAGGTAAAGAATTTTAACATTTTAGTAAAAGATTAACGATGCCGAAATACCCAAACTTTGCTTTTTATCTAATTTTGGCTGGTGTATTTCAGCGTCCAAGCTATCTAACAATTCAAAAATTATAATCAAAACCATGAAAAAAGTTTTCCTAGGAACAGTGGCGATGGCAATTTTGTTGTCATCATGCGTGTCACAAAAGAAATATGCTGAGCTAGAAGCAAAGCAACAAGAAACTCAAGATCTATTAAATTCCGCTACGGTTAAATTGAACGACTGTTTGGAAGAAAAGGCGACAGCTGACTCAAAGCTAAAGACCCTCGAAGATCAAAATGCCTTCTTGAAGGCCAACAACCAAGAGTTGATCAATAACATGGGCAACTTGACCACCCTTACCACCAAAGGTGCAGAGAATCTTGAAAAATCTTTGGAAAGTCTTCGCGAGAAAGACTTGACCATTAGAAAATTGCAAGATGCAGTAACTCGAAGAGATTCTGTAAACTTGGCCTTAGTGCAAAGTTTAAAGGGTGTTTTGGGTAACCTTGACGATGAGGATATTGAAGTAAGTGTTGAGAAAGGAGTTGTATTTGTCTCTATTTCAGATAAATTACTTTTCAGTAGTGGTAGTTACAACGTTACTTCTGCCGCCAAAGAAGTATTGGGCAAAGTGGCCAAGGTGGTCAACAACAAGCCTGACTTCGAATTCTTGGTGGAAGGACACACGGACAATGTACCTTATGCCAGCGGTGTACTTGTGGATAACTGGGATTTGAGTGCAAAACGGGCTACTTCAATTGTACGGATTCTACAAAATGACTTTAGTGTGGATCCAAAACGTATGACTGCAGCGGGAAGAAGCTATTATGTACCATTGGCATCGAATGATACAGCTGCCGACAGAGCCAAAAATAGAAGAACACGTATTGTTGTGTTGCCAAAAATCGATCAGTTCTATAACATGATTGAAGAAGGTATGAAAGATCCTGCCATTGGCGGTTCAGGAAACTAAAAAACCTTTTTGAAAATATTTAAAGCGGCCAATTGGCCGCTTTTTTTATTAGAAAATATCCAAATCTCCCTTTCCTTCCCTCAGAACTTCAGGTTCGACTCCTGATAAATCCACCACCGTTGAAGCAATATTTCCCCCGTAGCCACCATCTATGACAATGTCCACCAAGTTTTGCCACTTTTCATAAATCAGTTCTGGATCTGTGGTATATTCCAAAATGTCGTCCTCATCGTAAATCGATGTGGAAACGATGGGATTGCCGAGTTCGTTCACCAGCGCTCTCGCAATATTGTTGTCGGGCACTCTAATACCAACCGTTTTTTTCTTCTTGAAATCCTTGGGAAGGTTATTGTTCCCTGGTAAAACAAAAGTGTACGGCCCCGGCAGGGCTCTTTTTAATATTTTAAAGGTCGAAGAATCAATTTGGCGAACAAAGTCAGATAAGTTACTCAGGTCGGCACAAACAAAGGACCAATTGGCCTTTTCCAGCTTTATGCCTTTTATACGCGCAATACTCTGTAGCGCTTTGGAATTGGTGATGTCGCAACCCAATCCATACACCGTATCGGTGGGGTATATGATCAATCCCCCACTACGCAGCACATCCCCAATTTTTTCAATTTGTTTGGGGTTCGGGTTTTCTTCAAAAAGCTTAATCAATTCAGCCATACCAAGGAGTTCATCATACAATCGATCTCGGTTTCCAGCATTAGACCAAAATACCGCTAAGTCACTTTTACAAAGTAACGAAGTTATCCCATTGAAGAACAAGAAAACAAACGTATTAAATAAACTTATGGAACTTTCAACATTGATAGGTATATATCCCCAGCCTTACAGAACTTCCAACTTGGCAAATCGGAGCAACAGCTTTTTAATATCACCCCTTTCAAATTGGATCTCCGCTTTTTTGTCGTTACCAGCACCTTCTATTTTAAGCACCTTTCCCTTTCCAAAACGGGTGTGGTTCACTAAAGATCCGACCGTTAAATTCGGGTCGATTGCAGTGGTGTTTTTCACAGGTGATGAAAGCTCAGGCTTGAGCTTGCGAAGCTTCCGAAGTTGATTTTCATTGGGACGCTGCACACTGGGCGGAGTACCATTTTTAGGTTTTACCTGACGCAACTTGCTTTTGTCCACTTCACCAAAAATGTCGGCATCTATCAACGATTTATAACGATATCCATCATTCACCGGAGTAAGGTTTTCCACATATTGCTCATCAATTTCCTCCAAAAATCGGCTGGGCTCCGCATCTATCAGTTTGCCCCATCGATATCGATTCTGGGTGTAGGTTAAATAAGCTTGTTTTTCGGCACGGGTCAGGGCCACGTAAAACAACCTTCGCTCCTCCTCCAACTCACTTCGTGTATTCATGCTCATTGCGGATGGAAACAAATCTTCTTCCAAACCAACAATATACACGTACGGAAACTCCAACCCTTTCGCCAAATGAATCGTCATCAAAGCCACGCGGTCATCATCGCCAGTTTCTTGGTCCAAATCGGTCGCCAGGGCCACATCTTCCAAAAATTCAGAAAGTCCCCCCGTGGCATCCGCCAGTTCTTTTTGTCCTTCTACAAAATCCTTGATACCATTTAAAAGCTCCTCAATGTTTTCCATTCGGGCAATACCTTCTGGAGTACCATCTTTTTTAAACTCCAACAACAATCCCGTTTTTTTGGCAACATGCTCCGCCAAAACAAATGCATCGGATGCTTCGTTCATGATCTGAAAGCTCTTGATCATGGTCACAAAATCTTCCAATTTGCGTTTGGTTCCGGCATTAATGTTCAATTGAAGTTGACCCAAATGTTCCATGACCTCAAAAATGGAACGCCCATATTCATTGGCCGCGACAACAAGCTTGTCAATGGTGGTTTGCCCGATGCCCCTGGCAGGAAAATTAATCACTCGCTTTAGCGCTTCCTCATCCTTGGGATTGATCACCAATCGCAAATAGGCCAGCACATCTTTGATTTCCTTACGCTGATAAAAGGAAAGTCCTCCATAGATTCGATAGGGAATATCCCGTTTTCGCAGAGCGTCCTCAATGGCCCGTGATTGGGAATTGGTTCGATACAAAACAGCAAATTCCCCATTTTGTATCTGGTGCTGCATCTTATTTTCAAAAATGGAGCCAGCCACATACCTGCCCTCTTCGGCATCGGTTATGCTGCGGTGCACTTTGATACGATTCCCTTCATCGTTGGCCGTCCATACTACCTTTTCCAACTGGTTTTTGTTCTTCGCAATGATGGAATTGGCGGCATTCACAATATTCTTCGTGGAGCGATAATTCTGTTCCAGTCGATACACCGCCACGTCGTCATAATCCCTTTGAAAATTGAGAATGTTGCTAATGTTGGCCCCTCGGAACGAGTAAATACTTTGGGCATCATCACCAACCACACAGATGTTTTGATACCGATCGGACAAAGCTTTTACAATAAGATACTGTGAGTGGTTGGTATCCTGGTACTCATCCACCAAAATATATCGAAATCGATCTTGGTACTTCAACAAAACCTCAGGGAACCTTGTCAACAGTTCGTTGGTGCGCAGCAGCAGGTCATCAAAGTCCATGGCGCCTGCTTTAAAGCATCGATCCACATAGTTTTGATAGATTTCCCCAAGCCGGGGGCGCTTGGCCATGGCATCCGCTTCCATCAATTCCGGATTTTGGAAATAGGCCTTTACGGTAATCAGGCTGTTTTTATAGGAAGAAATTCTGTTCTGGATCTGCTTGTACTTATAGATGTCCTTATCGAGCCCCATCTCTTTTATGATAGAGGCGATCAACCGTTGTGAATCTTGCGTATCGTAAATGGTGAAATTGCTGGGGTATCCCAATTTGTCGCCATCAAATCGCAGTAATTTGGCAAAAACTGAGTGGAACGTGCCCATCCATAGGTTTTTGGATTCTGAGTTCCCCACGATGGTCGCTATCCGTTTTTTCATCTCCCTGGCTGCTTTGTTCGTAAAGGTCAAGGCCAAAATATTGAAAGCGTCCACCCCCTGCTCCATCAAATGCGCGATACGGTAGGTAAGCACACGGGTCTTGCCTGATCCAGCCCCCGCAATAACCATCAAGGGGCCGTCCTTATGAAGCACCGGAGCCCGTTGCGCATCGTTAAGTTCATCCAAAAAATTACCCAAACGCTAGAATCTTTTAAAAGTAGAGGTGAAATTAGCCAATAATGGTCTCATGCTAAAATCATCCTTTCATTACTTATAAACAGGAAATCCATTTTCCATCGAATTTGAATATATTTAGCTACCGTATTTACCCTTCTATGAAGCACCTACATTTCGCCTGCATACTTTCTTCAGTTGTTTTTTCCATAGGAATTGCCCAAGAAGAAAAAAAAGCGGGGCCGATCATTGCCAACTATGGGAAAGTATGGCCCATAGAAAATTCTGATTACAAAACAAATTTGAACGCAGAGTTCAAAGTGGTTTTTGACATCATGGGCAGCCCTGAATCCCCTGAAGACATCAATAAGACCATTGAAACTGCAGCTCGTTTTTTAAACATGCATACCCAAAGCGGTGTTCCGAGGGAACAACTCAAAGTTGCCCTAGTGGTGCACAACAAAGCCTCCAAGGACATTATCCATAATGAGGCCTACAGATCAAGGTACGGGGTTGACAACCCCAATTATGAAATGGTTAAGGCATTGATGGAGGCGGGAACGGAAATCATTTTTTGCGGCCAGTCCTCAAAATCGAGAAATTTCCCCAAGGAAGATTTGATTCCAGGATGCAAAATTGCGTTATCAGCTATGACGGCCTTGATTCAGTTTCAAAACGAGGGATATCAACTTATAAAATTCTAAATCAAATCCATATGCGCATTTTCGTAACGCTAACCTTATTGTTCAGCAGTATATTGATGAGGGGACAAGGCCCAAATCTTGAAAAGGATTTTTCGAAAATCGAAAGCAAGGTCATTGAATGGCGCCGGGACATCCATCAAAATCCTGAGCTCAGCAATCGGGAATTCAAAACCGCGGAGAAAATCGCAAATCATCTAAAATCTCTGGGGATTGAAGTGCAAACAGGGGTCGCAAAAACAGGGGTGGTTGGCCTTTTGAAAGGAGATCAGCCCGGAAAAGTGGTCGCGCTTCGGGCGGATATTGATGCCCTTCCCGTTACGGAACGGAACGACCTGCCGTTTAAATCCACGGTCAAAACTGAATTTCTGGGCAAAAGCGTAGGTGTTATGCATGCGTGCGGTCACGATACCCATACGGCTATTTTGATGGGAGTTGCCGAGGTGCTTTCTAAAAACAAGGATAAGATCAAGGGGACGGTTAAGTTTATTTTCCAGCCTGCGGAAGAAGGGCCACCACCTGGAGAGGAAGGGGGTGCGCTGCTGATGGTTAAGGAGGGGGTGCTTACCAACCCTGATGTAGATGCCATTTTTGGACTTCATATAAATTCCCAAACCCCAGTGGGAACGCTTAAATACAAACCTGGGGGCAGCATGGCATCCTCCCAACGCTTTGTGATCAACGTAAATGGAAAGCAGACGCATGGTTCACAACCTTGGGGCGGAGTTGATCCCATTTTGATCAGTGCGAAGATTATAGATGGGCTGCAAACCATCATCAGTCGGGAAGCCGAACTCACCAATGAAGCAGCGGTCATTTCTGTGGGAAAAATAACCAGTGGGGTGCGCTTCAATATCATTCCAGAAAGTGCCAAACTGATTGGTACCATCCGAACATTGGACTACGATATGCAAGCCTATATCAACCAACGTATGGAAGAAATGGTGCCTGCCATTGCTAGGGCTTATGGGGGTGATGCGACCATTGATATTCAAACAACAACCGCAATTACTTTTAACGACTTAGATCTAACCCTCCAAATGGCACCTACCCTGGAAAAGGTTGCTGGTAGCGAAAATGTGGTCATCCATAAAGCGATTACGGGTGCCGAAGATTTTAGCTATTTCCAAGAAAAAGTACCAGGATTCTATTTCTTTTTGGGGGGAATGACCCCTGGAAATATGGAATCTTTTCCGCATCACACTCCCGATTTTAGAATTGATGAAAGCGGTTTATTGTTGGGGGTAAAGGCAATGACACATTTGGCACTGGATTATCTAAATATGTAATGGTTCCATTCCAAATTTTCCAAACAGAATACCCCTTCAGGCAAATCGCTTGAGCGAATAAAAAATCCTATTTTGGAAAAACATCATAATTTTGCCCTGTAAAACATTAAGAACCAAATACCACTTACTTATGAAAATACGATTACTCACTTCATTTTTCTTGTTACTTACTACAATGGGGTTTGCACAGAAAAAGAGTGAACTTTTGGCGCAAATCGAAACGCTAAAGACAGAAAAGGCTGAAGTTGAACAAGAACTCGCAGAGGCAAAACGGGAAATTTCATCAAGCAAGGCAACAGCTGAGACCCTGGAAACTGAAAATGTAAGTTTGCGCGAAGCCAATGCAACGTTGCTTAAAAATTTGAGCAGTTTTTCGGAACTCTCAAAGAAAAATAGCGAGAATGTAAATAAGACCCTTGCCGCACTCAACCGAAAGGAAAAACAGCTCAGCGTACTAAACGAAACTATTGCCTCAAATGATTCGACAGCTATAGTTTTGGTGGCAAAAATTAAGCAGACCATGGGCGAAAATGCCAAAGTGGATGTTTCCGAAGGAGCTGTTGTGCTTTCAAATAGTTTGAATGGCCTTTTTGGGGGTGATTCCTCTACAGAGCTTTCCGAGGAAGGGAAGACGTGGTTGGCTTCGGTGGCTAAAGTGATTATTGCCAATCCAACGCTGAAAGCCCAAATTGAAGGGTTGAACATCACTGGGGAATTTGGTCTTACCTATGATCAGACCACATCAGTCTCCAAGGAACTGGTGGATGTTTTGGAAGTCCCGAATGAGGCTTTAAACGTTTCCGCCAAGGATGGAAACTTTAAGGAAGGTATTGCCATTCGATTGGAGCCAGATTATAAAGGCTTTTACGATAAGGCCAAGGAACGAATGAAGTCTACCCAATAACTGGGTATATACAGGTTGTCAAAGCATTTATGCCAATGATTCCTAGGTGTGATACTTTTTGGGTATTTGCATCGTTCTTGTTTCTGTAGAATCAAAAAAAACCAACTATCCATGAGTGGAGATGACATCTTTCAACTTTTTGCCTATCTATTTCCTGCAGTAGTGACTGGAGCTGTAGCCTTTTACTTTTTTAGACTTCATACCCGAAATGAGGACGGCCGCAGACGCTTTTTACTGCACAAGGATTCCCAAAAGGACACTTTGCCTGTTCGATTGCAAGCCTATGAAAGAATGGTTCTTTTTTTGGAGCGCATCTCCATCAACAGTTTGGTAGTGCGCGTAGCTCCCAAAGGAAAAAATAAGAATGATTACGAAAATCTGCTCATCAAACAAATAGAAACCGAGTTTGAGCACAACCTCTCACAGCAAATCTATATGTCCGATGAATGCTGGAACATCATTA
>JANQRD010000183.1 GCA_028284725.1 Allomuricauda sp.
TTAAGGTGGTTCTGCCAACAATATCCCCTGAACCCGATAAAGCAACATAATTGATTTCTTCCACGGGCACGGTCACATGTATGCCACCATTCCAATTGGAGGGTCTTAGATTTACACCTTTCTCGGTTTTGATGACCAATTTGCCGTCTTTGACCTCGGTCTTTATATATTCCAAAAGATTTGATTCTCCTTTAAGGGTAAGCTCTCCTTCGTTCCCGGCAACCAGTTCCACATCGAACCAACCGGCCAATGCTACGGCATCGTATTTACCAACAGATCGTTCTATGGAGACCACGTCTCCATTACCTTTAATTCTTCTGCCCCATTGGGCGTTAACTACGGCAACCATACTTAGTGCCAGTCCTAGTGTGATAAGTTTTTTCATGATTGTGTTTAAGTAATTGTTTTTTGATATAGTGCTCTAGTTTTTGTAAAAAGTGATACCTCCGTAATCGCTTGTGATATAAACCGTATTCCCGGAATTTGCTTTTCCGTAATAACCTTTGTAGTATCGCTCGCTTGATTTTTCCTTGCTGATGTTGATTTCAAAATCGTCTTTACCGCTTACACCTGCGTATTCAGTGGAAATTTCGAAATCGAAGTAATACTGTGGGTCGTATCCTATTTTGATACCTGTATAATCTGTCTTTATGTTGATGTCGCCGGCATCGGACGCCATTTCACTTATTTTCAGAGATCCATAATCCGAAGTTACTGTAACGTTGCCGTGCACCGTTCCCAATTTCACTCCGATATAATCCCCATTTCCTTTTACGTTCTGAACTTCCTCCACCTCGATGGATCCATAATCGCTTGAGTAGTCAAGATTTCCCATCTCACGGATTACCGCATTGGTGTAATCTGCATTCACTTTGAGGTCGCCAGCTTTTTCGATGGTAAACCCAGAGTAATCGGCAATGATTTCCCCGCTGTTGATGAAGTCGAAAGTAGATCTCGAGGTGTAATCGAACCGTAGTTCGTTGTTCCTTCCCCTTAGTTCACCGACATCGATCTTCCCGTAATCGCAATTAATTTTGGCATGTCCGTCAATGCGATCCAGATAAATGTTGCCATAATCGTTGTTCAGGTGCACACTGTTCTTAACAGGCAACTTAATGGTGTAATTGACCTGGATGTTTACATTTTTCTTTTTGCTCCATTTCCAGCCCCAATTGCCATCGCGGTTGCCAAAAAGTGTTCGAGCGGAGACGAGGCTCGGGCTGTTCTCAAAAGCTACGTCAATTTCATTCAACCTACTTTGGACACGCTCTTCATTGTTTCCATTGGCCTTGATATGCACCTCTACAACCACCCGGTTCTCATTCCAGCTGGTAACGTTAAGGTTGCCATAGCTGTTTTTGACCTTGAAAAGTGCATCGGAATTTACATTGAATTCTTTTTTAATGGTTTTTTCCTTGGTGTACCTACCCTTCATTTTTCCCACATTCGCACCCAACAGGAGCGGAAGTAAGGTCATTGTTAAAAAGGCATATTTAGATAATACTGTTTTCATCATCGTGTGATTTTAGATTCTTAATGTTTTCAATGTTGGTCAATACTTCTTTCAACAGATCTATCCGTGTTTGGAAATTGGTAATCATAGCGTTAAGGATAATCTTGCTGTTACCCCCGTTTACAAGTTCTTGTTCCAGGCTAACGTAGTCAGCTTCAAGCTTATCCAGTTGCAGTAAGGTGTCGTCGACCAATTTGGCAGTTTCTGGAGATTTTTCATCCTTCAGCAGTTGTACTTGCTCCTCAATAAGGTTGGCAAAATAGAACTCAGTTTGGGATACCTCTGGAGCTATCTCCACCACTTGTTCTTTTAGGCTTGGTTTGGTATTGAACACTTGAAGGCCCAAGACACATAGTAGTGCGAGGGAGGCCGCTATGGAAAGAGTCCTCCAGATGCTTCTCTTTTTCGTGTTTAAGGTGACCACTCCTTTGGACTGGCTCAGTTTTTCCAAAAACCGCTCCTGATGTCCACCTTTTGGCTCCTCAAGGTCAAACTTGCCTTGAAGGTTTTCAAACAATTGGTCTAAATTATCCTTGCTCATAATACTGCATTTACCGTCAATTTTTTTCTCAAACTTTCCTTGGCCCTGGATATGGTGGTCCTGCAATTGGCGTAACTAATGTTCATGATTTCACTTATTTCCTCATAATCATAGCCTTCGATCAAATGTAAGGTCAAAGAAACTCTGTAATTGTCTTTTAAACTTTTCATGGTTTCCATCACTTTTTGAGCCTTTAGTTCAGTATAACCATCTCCATTCAAAGCAATTCCGTCATTATCTTCGACCTTGTACATTACCTGGTCCAAATCCACAGCTTTGGTTTTCTGTTGTTTTTTGTAATGATAGATACTGTTGTTGATTACAATCCGTTTTAACCAGGCCCCGAAGGTGACGTCCCCTTTAAATGTGTGCAGTTTGGTGAACGCGCTCAAAAACGATTCCTGCATCACATCCTCAGCTTCCGCCGAGTCCTTTACAATCCGAAAAGCTGTGTTGTACATGGCTTTGTAATATCGGTTGTAAATTTCCAATTGTGCACTTTGTTTTCCTTCTAGGCACGATTGAAGCAACTTGTCAGTATGTTCATTTTGGTGGCTCAAAAAATGAATGGTTTGTCTTATAGATGGATCAATTTATCAATTGTTACACTTTTTAGGGATTTTTTCAATTTTAATGGCACAACAATTGCCCTTAGACTTATGAAAAAGTACCCAAAACCTCTAAAATTCCATGATTTTAGGGACTTAGCTTGATGTTTTGGGGAATGAAATGTAATAAACTCAGGTTATTTGTGACAAAATGACCGAATCAAAGTATATGGGAGAAATAAAAATTTCTACACTTGACAATATGTCCTTACAGGGTTTGGATGAAGATGCTGAATTGATTCCCTTGCTGACACCGGAGGATGAAGAGGAGATGAACCGGGAGAATTTGCCAGAGACCTTGCCTGTACTGCCATTACGTAATACGGTGCTCTTTCCGGGAGTGGTGATACCGATTACTGCTGGACGGGATAAATCCATCAATCTAATAAAAGATGCCAATAACGGCTCCAAGACCATTGGCGTAGTATCCCAAAAGGATGAGGAGACCGAAAACCCCGGGGTCGAGGATATCAACACTTTGGGAACCGTGGCCAGAATTCTGCGGGTGCTACAAATGCCCGATGGAAATACCACAGTGATCATACAAGGGAAAAAGCGTTTCGAAATAGATCAAATTGTATCTGAAAGACCTTATTTTACAGCGACCGTTAAGGAAGCACGAGAGGAACGGCCCAATGAGCACAGCGAGGAATTCGAAGCCATTATTGATTCCATCAAGGAATTGGCCTTTAAAATTATAAAGGATAACCCCAACATACCAAGTGAGGCAACCTTTGCTATTAAAAACATACAGAGTAACTCATTCCTTATCAATTTTGTATCCTCCAATCTCAATTTGAGCGTAGCTGAAAAACAAATATTGCTCGAAATACCCAATTTAAAGGATCGTGCTCTTGCCACTTTGAAGTATATGAACATGGAACTTCAAAAGTTGGAGCTGAAAAACGATATCCAATCCAAAGTACGGAGTGATATGGATCAGCAACAGCGGGAGTATTTTTTGCACCAGCAGATGAAGACCATTCAAGAGGAGCTCGGTGGGATTTCCTATGAGGAAGAGGTCGATGAGATGCGGGCGAGGGCAAAAAAGAAGAAATGGAGTAAAAAGGTCAAAGAGCATTTTGAAAAGGAGCTGGCCAAAATCCAACGCATGAACCCACAAGTGGCTGAGTACTCCATTCAGCGTAACTACTTAGATCTCTTCTTGGATTTGCCATGGAACGAATTTTCAAAAGATAAGTTCGATTTAAAACGCGCCCAGCAAATATTGGATCGAGACCACTATGGTTTGGAGGATGTAAAACGGCGCATTATTGAGTATTTGGCTGTGCTAAAGCTCCGAAACGATATGAAATCCCCGATTTTATGCTTGTATGGCCCTCCTGGGGTCGGTAAAACCT
>JANQRD010000194.1 GCA_028284725.1 Allomuricauda sp.
GGCTCCGCCCTCAAAGGCGGCGTGGCCAAACTGATCATACTTGGATCGTTTGTCGGGGTCGCTCAAAACTTCATACGCCTCTGCAGCTTTTTTGAACATTTCCTCGGCTTTGGCATCTCCAGGGTTCTTATCGGGGTGAAATTCAATGGCTTTTTTGCGGTAAGCCTTTTTAATTTCGGCTGCCGAAGCACCTTTGGAAACACCCAGTATGTCGTAATAATCCTCCTTCATAGGTTCTTAGTTGCCGACAACCACTTTTGGATGTCGAATAATGCGATCTCCAAGTTTGAAGCCCTTCTCTATCACATCTATTATTTTTCCTTTCAGCTTTTTGTTGGGAGCGGGAACCTGTGTAATGGCATCATGCACCTCTGCATCAAAGACATCGCCCTCGCCAACTTCAATTTGCTCCAACCCCTTTCCTTTCAGCGTTTCTTTCAATTTGCTGTGGATAAGCTCAACTCCCTTGTACATTTCTTGATCATCTGACTTTGAAAGTTCCTTGAGCGCCCTATCGAAATCGTCAAGTATAGGCAACAGGGAAACAATTACTTCCTGCCCTGCAGTTTTGAACAAATCCATGCGTTCTTTGGAAGTCCTTTTCTTGAAGTTCTCAAATTCGGCGAAAAGCCTTAGAAATTTATCTTTTTCCTTGGCCAGTTCATCTTGTAATTGCTCCTCGACCGACTTTTCCTTTTCCTCTGTAACTTCGCTCCCAGTCGCTATGTTTTCCTCGTTCAGCTCAGGATTTTCAACTGTTTGGGAATCATTAAGTTCGCCATTCATTTCCTCAACCTTACTTTTCTTGCTCATGTACCGTTATTTTATTTCTTTTTTTGAATTGGCAAAAGTACTGCCAATTGTCCAAAAATGTCAAAATGTCACCACAAAACATAAAAAAATCCGCCTATGGCGGATGTACTTTTTAAAGAAAATGGTGTTTTAGACAAATTCTTTGTTGAAAGTGGTCATTTCCGATTCAGAATCTTCCTTTTTCGTTGAATACAATTGATCAAAGGCCGCTCCGATGTTGGCATACTGAAAAATAAATCCTTTTTTCTCGATTTTTTTACTGCTGACACGCTGGCTCGCAAACAAAAGATAAGACATTTCCCCTAAAACAGCCTTCATGGCAAATCGGGGTATATTGGGTAAAAACAAAGGCCTGTTGAGCATCCTGGCCAACTCTTTGGTCATTTTTGCGTTAGTGACCGGATTTGGAGCCACCCCGTTGTATGCACCTTCTAGATTGTTCTCCGCTACAAAAATGAACATCTCGGCCAAATCCCCAATATGAATCCATGATTGCCACTGATTTCCGCTCCCAAATGCAGCTCCAACAAAATTTTGGATTGGTTTTGCCATTTTAGGAAGGGCCCCACCTAAGGTGGAGAGCACAATGCCTATCCTTATCTTTGCTACATTGAAATGGAAAGTGTTGAATTCATCAATCTTTTGCTCCCATTTTTCCACAACTTCACCCAAAAAACTTTTGTCCACATCTTTTTCTTTCTCATCGTAAAAATTATAGAGGGAACTGGGATAAATTCCAATCGCTGATGCTGAAACGAAGGAAGTAATTTGGGAAGTATCGACTTTTTGCAATGCAATTTTTAATGTTTCCAGGCTATCCAGCCTACTCTGGAGCACCTCTTTCTTGTATGCGGTAGTCCATCGTTTCGAAATACTTGCCCCGGCCAAATTTATAATGGTGTCTACCCCTTCGAAGCAGTTGTCATCGATTTCACCTTTAGCGGGATTCCAAATAAAACCCCTGAAATCTTCAGTGGAAGCCAGTTTTTCTTTTCGTGTGGTCAGATAATTAACAGCAATACCCCGCTGAAGCAATTCCTTTACAATGGCCTTGCCCACCAATCCGGTAGCTCCTGTAATCAACACCTTCATATTTTAATTTTGGGGCAAATGTAAGAGTTTAAAAGCCTGTTTCTGAGGCATTAATTTAGGTTTAACACTATTGTTTAAACTTTAAATAAAATTATGATAATACCAAGATGTCGCTTTAACAACGCTTTTACAAACAGCTACGTCTTAACGGCCCTCAGCATTTCCCTTTTTCCGGGTGGACCAGGTAGCCTTTCAACGGAAAAACCAACTTCTTGCAGAGCCCTTCTTACACTTCCTTTGGCGGCATAAGTCACCAAAACTCCCTTTTCTTGAAGTGCTGTATACATTTTTGCAAAAACCTCCACTGTCCACAGTTCGGGCTGTACCCTCGCACCAAAAGCATCGAAATATATTAAGTTGAACAAATCGATGTTGTTTATCGATCGGAAATCCTTCAACTGTTTATGTAACGAAAAATTATCCGCGATTTTGACCTCCTTGTCCCAAGGAGATTCATGCATTTTGCTAAAAACACCGTGGTATTCCAACTTATCGAGTCGGTCACAGTAATCCAATTGTTCCACTTCTTCCAACGAAACTGGAAATGCCTCCACCCCAGTGTATGAAATCTGTAAATTGAGTTTTTGAAGTTCAAGAAGCGTGATCAAGGCGTTGAGGCCTGTACCAAAGCCCACTTCCAAAATTTTGATTTCAGTATTTTGGAACAAGCGAAGCCCATGTTCAATAAAAACATGATAAGCTTCCTGAATAGCCCCATGCTTGGAATGGTACTGTTCGTTCCAATCCTCGAGATGGATGGTTTTTGAGCCATCCGCAGTAGTAATAATCCTTCGTTTCAAGCTATTTTAAAGTCTAGTTCTGATAATAAATTATCCGTTTCGGCTTTCTTTTGTACAAGATGTACCAAAAATGTTAAATACCTCCAAGAATGGGAAAATCCTAAAATTTCAGCCCGAAACTGTTTAATTTTAAGTCAAAAGTAGGTAATAGAATCGCTTAATGCGTAATTTTACCGATTCTAATCTTTCGTACAATGGAAACAATGATAAAAACCTTTACCATCGAAAAGGCAAAGACCTCCAAAATCCATGATGTTGATTTTGAAAATCTTTCTTTTGGCAGCATTTTTACCGACCATATGCTGGTCTGCGATTATGTGAACGGTGCGTGGCAGGTTCCAAAGATTGTTCCATATCAACCACTGACCCTGGACCCATCTGCTAAAATTTTCCATTACGGGCAGTCGATTTTTGAGGGTATGAAAGCCTACAAGGATGAAGCAGGCGATGCTTGGTTGTTCCGCCCTATGGAAAACTATAAAAGAATGAATATTTCCGCCAAAAGATTGGCGATGCCAGAACTCCCTGAGGCCTATTTTATGGAAGGATTGGTTGCCCTTTTGCAATTGGATAGTGATTGGATTCCCCAAACAGCAGGGAGCTCTTTATATGTGAGACCTTTTATGTTCGCTTCCGGAACCGGTTTTCACGCCTCTCCTGCAGATGCTTACAAGTTCGTTATTGCATTGGCCCCCTCCGGATCCTATTTTTCTGGAAAGGTTAAAGTGCTTATCGAACAAAAGTATTCGAGAGCAGCAAATGGAGGTGTGGGCTATGCTAAGGCAGGAGGAAATTATGCTGGACAGTTTTATCCCACCCAGCTCGCTACAGAAAAGGGATATAGTCAGGTTATTTGGACGGATGACAATGAACATGAATATATAGAGGAAGCAGGGGCGATGAATGTTTTTGTCCGAATTGACGATACCCTAATTACGGCTCCCGCCAACGATCGTATCTTGGATGGTATCACCCGAAAAAGCATCTTGGAAATAGCTAAAGATGAAGGGATTCCAACGGAAGTACGAAAAATTTCAGTAACAGAAGTCGTTGAAGCGGCCAAAAATGGATCACTAAAAGAAATGTTTGGTGCGGGCACGGCAGCCGTAGTTTCCCCTATTGCTGCGTTCGGTTATAAGGGCACTGATTATGATCTGCCCGAATTGGAAAACAGCTACGCATCTCGAATGAAAAAAAGAATTACGGACATACAGTACAACCGAGCTGAAGATAAATTTGGCTGGCGTTATAAAGTCTGATAAAACAATAAAAAGGGGGCCTAGGCCCCCTTTTTATTTGTCCAATATGGCTTGTATGTCCGGTTTAAAATAGTTAGGCCCCTTGAGTACTTTACCATCTTCCCGATAAATTGGCCTGCCATCTTCACCCAACTTACTCATATTACTGCGTTGTATCTCTTCAAACACCTCTTCTATTTTATACTGCATCCCGTGTTCCAAAATAGTACCGCAAAGTATATATAGCATGTCCCCCAAAGCGTCTGCAACTTCCACTAAATCCCCATTTGTGGCGGCTTCGAAATATTCTTTGTTTTCCTCGTCCATTAGGTTGAACCGCAATAGGTTTTTTTCTTCTCCAAGGTTGGCCTTCGGTTTTTGCGCTACCCCTAGTCCAAAAGAATTGTGGAAAAGCTCCACCGCTTTTATTTTGCTTTTCATTACACTTGTTTTGGTTTAGTTTTGCATAAAAATATGAAATATGTTCAGCACAGGACAACTAATTTTTACCACCCTTTTTGTAGTAATTTTTGTGGTCGTCATTGTCTCCATGTATCGAAAGGATAAAGCATTGCACCTTAAAAACTACAAGGGTGTAAAGTGGGTATTGCTTTCCTTTATCACATTCGTAATTGTGTTGTTTTTCATTAAATACTTTCTCAAAAATTAACAGAAACACTGCACTTACCACAAAAATTAACATTTTTACAACTTTTATCGGAGTAATGGTAGGCTGGTATAGGAAAAGACGTACTTTTGTCTCGTAATAGTTTGGCTAAAATAATGGTAACTTTTTTTGGGATTCTTTTTGCTTTGTTGGCCGTGAATGCTGTTCTTTTGATTTTTAGCGTCAATGGAGCCAGCGAAAGATTTAAAAAACCTATCCAAAAAATTTCCGAAACCTCGGTTGCAAAGTTCTTCCCTCGTGAGTCTTCGGAAACAGAATACAAGAAAGCCGTTTAAGTTTGTACCTTTAGGGTATGAAGCAGGTTCTCCTTGTTTTTTTAGGTGGGGGTTTGGGTAGTGCCCTTCGCTATCTCATCTCCAAACCACTTAACATTTGGTTTCAAAATTTCTTCTTGGGCACTTTTTTGGTCAACATTGCAGGTTGTCTATTAATAGGTATTGTCTTAGGCATTTCATCCCGAAATAGCTTACTCTCCGCAAACAACACACTGTTTCTTGCCTCAGGGTTTTGTGGTGGCTTCACCACTTTTTCCGCATTTGCTTTTGAAAAGCACAGTTTTTTAAAGGAAGGACAACTCTTGTACTTCTCATTCTACATGGTTTCCAGCATTATCGTGGGCGTGCTGGCTGTGGCTTTGGGCCTATGGCTCTCAAAGCTAGCGGATTAGTTATAAAATCAATTTTTTCTATTCCTTTTTGTTAATTCTTGAACATTTTTCATGAAAATCGGTGATTTACCTATTAAATCGATGATTTGTTATCAGTGTGTTAAGAAAAAATCATCAAATAGATAATAAAATCACTTTTAAAATTTGATACCCCTAAAATTATAGGGGTATTTTTCTAATAAGAATAAAAATAGACTTATTACCCTCCATTTTTATATGGTCTTTTTTGAATTGATATATATTTGATCATCAATTAACTACTTAATTATGAAAAAAGTCGAGGCAATTATTAGAAAATCAAAATTTGATGAGGTGAAAAAAGCACTTCATGAAATTGAGGTCAACTTCTTCAGTTACTGGGACGTAACCGGGGTTGGCAACGAGAAACAAGGGCATGTGTACCGTGGTATTTCTTACAGCACCACCGATATACAGCGAAGGTACTTGGTCATTGTGGTTTCAGACAGCTTTTTGGAACGCACGGTGAACACTTTGTTGGACGCCGCAGGAACTGGAAACGTGGGAGATGGCAAAATCTTCGTTTCAGACGTTATCGAGGCGTATCGAATTAGAACAAAGGAAAGCGGAAATGCCGGAATCAATTAATTACTAAACCAACTAACAATATTTAAAGATTATGGACGCAGGATTATTTACAGCGAATAACGTATGGATGATGGTATGTACCGGTCTGGTGTTTTTTATGCACTTAGGATTCTCCTTCTTGGAAATCGGTCTTACCCGCCAAAAGAATACAGTGAACATTCTTTTTAAGAATGTATTTATTATATGTGTTGGACTACTTATGTATTATATAGGTGGATTTAACTTAATGTACCCCGGCTTTGAGGATGGGGACATGGGCTTCTTGAAATTTGCAGGTTTTGGAATTGCAGCACCTGAGGGTGGGATGACCCCGGATTATGCCGATGGTGGTTATACTTGGTGGACTGATTTCCTTTTCCAGGGAATGTTTGCCGCAACAGCAGCCACAATTGTTTCCGGAGCCGTAGCTGAGCGTATCAAGCTCGGAAGCTTTATGATTTTTACCATATTATATGTAGGTCTTGTTTACCCTATTGTTGGATCGTGGCAATGGGGAGGTGGATTCCTTTCTTCCCTCTCTTTTGGGGAAGCTGAAGGATTCTACGATTTCGCAGGTTCCACTTTGGTACACTCTGTCGGTGGATGGGGCGCACTGATCGCCATCGCACTGTTGGGTGCACGTATCGGAAAATTCGGAGAGGATGGAAAACCAAAGGCAATTCCAGGCCACAACCTTCCCTTGACCGCAGCCGGTGTGCTTATCCTTTGGTTGGGATGGTTCGGATTTAATGGAGGTTCTGTGCTTTCAGCAGATCCAGAATTAACCTCATTGGTTTTGGTTACCACGTCCTTGGCAGCAGCAGCAGGTGGAGTATCGGCATTCGTTACTTCTTGGGTAGCTTATAAAAACTTTGACCTTACCATGTTCTTGAACGGAATCTTGGGCGGTTTGGTTGGAATTACGGCGGGAGCAGATCAAATGTCCCCAAATGAGGCGGTAATTATTGGTCTGTTGGCCGGTATCATCATAGTAGCAGGAGTCGCATTGATCGACAGATTGAAACTGGATGACCCTGTAGGTGCGGTAGCTGTCCACTTGATCTGCGGTATCTGGGGTACTTTGGCTGTTGGTATTTTCGGTGCTATGGCTGGTTTCGATCAGTTCTTGGTACAATTGGCCGGTGTAGGTGCCGCAGCCACTTTCTGTTCTGTCACAGGTTTCATTATCCTGTTCGTCATCAAAAAAGTTGCAGGACTCAGGGTTTCCGAAAAAGAAGAATTGGAAGGTCTGGACATCCACGAACATGGTATGGATGCCTATGCGGACTTTAGAATGAATCAGCATTAAAACTTAGAAAAGAAACGGAGCGTTTGGCGGAACGCTCCGTTAAATAACCTTTTTCAAATTACAAAACTCACTTAAACACTTAAATGCTCCTCTCGACGAGGGCACCTAAAATGATTAAAATATGAAAACGATTATCAACACAAAATATATAAAAAATATAGCATTTGCCACTTTGGCAATGATATCCGTAACTGCGTTTGCGCAGGAAGAAGAAGAAACATCAAAATTCACTTTTAGTGGAACTGTGGATGCTTACTATCGTGCAAACTTTAATGGTCTTAACAAAGAAATCCCTGCACTGGATGCTGATGGTAATGTGATAGGTAATTTTGTACCTGCTGCACCTGGAACATCCTTTGCCAATGACCCCGGTTTTGCAATCGGCATGGTTAACCTGGTAGCTGGATATGAGGGGGAAAAAGTTGGCTTTGTCGCCGATTTGGTATTCGGGCCAAGAGGGGAAGACGCTGTTTTTAATTCTGTGGGCTCCCCGGCCATAGTGAATCAGTTATACGTATATTGGAATGTAAGTGAAAGTACTACATTGACGTTCGGTAACTTCAATACTTTCTTAGGATATGAAGTAATTTCACCGAGCGCCAATTTCAACTACAGTACTTCGTACATGTTCTCTTATGGTCCCTTTTCACATACGGGTATAAAAGCGGATTTCGACCTTGGCAATGATTGGTCTGCAATGTTGGCGGTGTTGAACCCTACCGACTTTACAGATTTCAACCCGCTCGGAGAGGTTTCCTTCGGTGCTCAACTAGGATATAGCGGTCAGTTTTTGAACTTTATCTACGGTAATCAAGCAGGAGATGAATTCGTTAATGCGGCAGGAGACCTTGTTGAATTGGACACAGAATCACTGTTCCAAGTTGATTTTACAGGTGGTTTTGATATCACTGAGGATTTCTTCTTGGGTATCAACGCTACCTACCAAGATACCGATGACCTAGGATTCTACGGCGTTGCCCTATATCCTCAATTGGCAACTTCTGAAAACTTCACCATTGGTCTAAGAGGTGAGTACTTTGGAGAGTCCGGAGCTTTTGGAGCCATCGGAACCGGGGTTGAAGACTCTGACGTAATCGCTGTTACGCTTACTGGAAGTGCCACAATTGGCGACTTGATCATTAAACCTGAACTTCGTTTGGACAGTGCTTCCGACGACTTCTTTTTGGATAGTGATTTGGAGCCAGGTGACAGTCTAGCATCATTCGTTTTGGCCGCCATTTACTCTTTCTAGACCCAAGAAACTATATTTTAATGCTAATAGAAAGCCTTACTCCTTCGGGATTAAGGCTTTTTTAGTCCTTGATAAAGTCTTTCACTCCTGCTCTCACATTAGTTCTCAAATAATTTTGCCTTGGCACTAGAGGGCAGGAGTACTTTTTGTTGTACACGCAATAGGGGTTATAGGCCCTGTTAAAATCAATGGTCAAAGTATTCCCTTCGGGAATTGTTAGGTCGATGTAACGGCCTCCTCCATAAGTTTCATTGCCGTTGGTTTCGTCCAAAAAAGGAAGGAACAAATAGTCTTTATATTTTTCTTGGGAAAGCAATCCCGGCGTTTGGTAGATTTCCAATTGGTGTTGGGTCCCATTCAATTCAAAATGGGCTATACCATATAAAACCTCCTCTGTTTTTTCGTTGGTGGTGGTTGGCATTAAAAAAGGGATGGCATCAGGAGTCCTTTCAAATCTGGCCTCTACAATGTAAGTGGTATCAGGATCAAAAAAATCCAATTCCTCAAAATCCTTTCGAAAACGATCTGGCAAGGGCGAAGTTTCAGGATTCCTGAAAGTGGCGTTCAATTCATTTTGAAAATTCAAAATTGCCAGGATTTTTTCCGATTTCGATTGGGTTTCACGAACCGATGTGTGGTATTTTTTATCCGATTTACATGAGCCGACCACTAAAATTCCAACAAAAAGAAACCAATGCTTCATTAAGGTGAACTAATTTGTAGCAAAAGTAATGGAAATCATTTTGAACCGTACCTTAGCGCTTACCCATCACCAAATTTGAATATATGAAGAATAGCATTGTTACACTTATGGTTCTGGGACTCCTCTGTTCTTGTGTTGATGAGAAAAAACCTGTAGAGGTAACATCGAACTCCATAGAACGTGAGTTTCCCAGGCTAGATCCGAACAGGTACAATGTAGCATTTTTAATCATGGATGGAGTTTACAATACGGAGTTTACAGCTCCTTTCGACATCTTTCAGCATACACAATACCGGAAAAATATAAAAGCCATGAATACCTTTACTGTGGCCAATACCTTGAATCCTATCAGGTCTTTTGAGGGAGTACGAATTTTACCTGACTTCGATTACACTCGCGATTCCATTCCCAAAATCGATATCCTTGTCGTGCCCAGTGCAGAACATCACTTGGATACCGACCTGCAAGATACCACGATGCTGAACTTTGTAAAAAAAGTTGACAAGGATGCACTTTTTGTCACCTCACACTGCGATGGAGCCTTTGTACTTGCTAAAACCGGTATATTGGATGAAGTTGTTTCAACAACTTTCCCTAGCGATATCGAAAAATATAAGACTATGTTTCCCCATCTGGAGGTTGAGGATAACGTTTTGTTTGTTCACGATGGGAAGTATATCACATCAGCTGGAGGCGCCAAAAGTTTTGAGGCGGCCCTATACCTTTGTGAATACCTTTATGGAAAAGAAATTGCAGAATCGCTGGCAGGTGGACTTGTCATCGACTGGAAACTTGACGAGGTTCCCAAGCTTATTCTTCCTTGATACCATAACGGGCCTCCTTTAAATATTGAGAGACCAACTTGTTGAATTTTGGATTGATTCGAAGCAGGGCTGTATCTTCCAAATTATAAAGCTTTTCAACATCCTTGAATCCCTTTTTTAAAGCTTCCTCAAGATAGAAAAGAGCCGTTCCAAAATCCTCGTTTTTTGAGCTTAAGGAGATGATTTTCAGGTAAAAATCAAAGTTCTGGGGATCCAAAAGTGTTTTCAGCATATACAAAAACGCTAAGGCATCCTCGTCCACAAGTTCTTCTGATCGCACAAGATCGATGTTATCCTCCGCCAAAGCATTCACAAATCCCTTTAATCGATTCCCCATTTGTTTTTCATAGGTGTTGCTCCCATTGATAAACTTATCCAACTCCTCCATTTGATAGTTCCACCATCCCAAATTGTTGAAATTATGGGTACGTACATCCTCTTCCATATAGTACGCGTAGTCATCTTTCAATAATGATTCTTTAAAAAATGTAGCGTTTTCAGCCCTTTTCATGGACCTGTAAACCTTGTTCTTTCGTACTTCTTTTTGGATTTGTCGTAACGAGTCCATGTTTTTATGTGCGCCGTAAATGGAAAATAGCTCTCCCAGATACTGCTCGGCCAATAGCATTTTCTGTCTGCTTCTCAATCCGTTTACTTTTTGAAGGTCCTCAGTGAACGCATTTTTCAAATAGATGGAATCTTTGACCACCTGCTTCTTCCCCATAGCCCTAAGTGTGAAAATCTGCACGGCCTTCTCAATAAGGGCGACATCAGGCCAATCTACTTTTTCATCATAAAGCAGAATCTGGTTGGGAAACTTTATCCGATTCAATACTTTTTCGGTCGCGAGCAATTCTGTGTAAGCATAATCGTTTTTCCCCACGATACCAATGAAGTGAAAAGGGCGTCTAAGATTTAGTACATCGGTGTTCGATATGGATGCTCCAATGGATATTACCCCATTGATTCCGTTTATAAAAATAGGTGCCAAAGAGGCATATCGCGCTCCTGAACCCTGTCCTGCAGTATAAATACGGCTTCGCTGTATGGGCAACATGGTCGTGACACGATCCAGCACCTGACCTGTCAATAGCATACTTTGCGTCAAGTTCAAAGAATCCTCCAAATGAAGAGCGGCCATTACATAACCTTCTTTCTCCACAGCTGGAACGAACATGGAAGTGGACTGTTTTTTGGTGCCTTCCAAATCGATTACCAATAAAAGAGGCCAATTTTTTTGCGTTTCAAACTGTTGGGGCAGATATAAGGAAAAAGTGTTCGGGATGGAATCATTTATCCGAAGCGAATCAATGATCGTTTGTTTTCTTAACGTCAACTGTTGCCCGAATCCAATGTGACAAAGCAGACAGGTAAGGAGAAACGAAAGAATTTTTTTCATAGCTTTTTCATAACAAAAATCCGGCCAAAGAGAAATTCCTTTACCGTTACCTAAATTTAATCGAAATTTATGAGTATTCCCTACCCTCGGTAATCGGAGCATTTGCCACAACATTGGACAAAACGATGTGGGTCCTGCATTCCCCATAACTTATCAATTCGTCAATAAATTTTTCCAAATGAGCCTGATCTTTCAGCACCACCTCCATAATGATGTTCTCATTTCCCGTAATGCGATAGCAGTTAATAACCTCATCAAATGATTTTACCTTGTTCAAAAAAGGTTTGAGCTTGCCCATAAAGGCTCGAAGCATAATGATCGCCTTTAGTTGATGTCCTGCCAATACATAGGAAACATTAACACCGTAACCTTCAATAATTCCAAGATCTTCCATCTTCTTTACCCGCTCCGCGACCGCCGGAGGGGTGAGGCCTACTTTACGTCCAATATTGGCGAAAGACTCCCTTGCATTTTGCTGCAAACACCTCAAAATTTCCCAGTTTAGGACATCAATCTTCATATTTTAAGAAAAACGGCAAAAAAATTTATATAATAAAGTAAATAACTCATTTTACCTTTAAAAGCAAAGGTACATTATCTTTTTGATATGTAATTTTATGTTGGAAAATTGCATGAAAAAAAATGGAGAGCGGTTCTTTAAATTCTCAGGTGATTTATCGTAAATCTCTGGCCTTACGTGATATGAGCGAGGCTGTCGCTTCGTATTTCTCGTACAACAGGGATAGACGTACATTTCGTAAAATCGATTCCTTTCGCAACGACATTACCCAATCCTTACGGACAGACGCTTCGCTTATTGCCAAAGAAGTGGAGCAAGCTGCATTGAGTAACTCCAATACGGCCCGAATGAAGAGTTTGACCTTCATCAACATTATGACCCGCAATATTTTGGCCTACTGTAACGGGCTCGAAAGAGACGGCGTTAAGGAAAAAGAGTACTTAAATCTGCTTCGACGCGAAATAAAAGCCTTTAGGTCTTCCTTTAAAAAATGGCGAAAGTCGTTCCAAAACGGTAACGACTAGTTTTACACTCCCTATTTTACATATTCCTTCGATATTGTCCTCCAACCTGGAACAGGGCATTTGTAATTTGCCCCAATGAGCACCATTTGGACACTTCCATAAGCTTTTCGAATAGATTTTCGTTCCGAATTGCGGTCTTTTGGAGTTCTTCCAATTGTGTTCTGGCCTCTTCCCGGTTTCGGGCATGCA
>JANQRD010000197.1 GCA_028284725.1 Allomuricauda sp.
AGTTGGGGGATTTATTTTTCGAGCAGTGGATTACTATTATATCAGCCGTTATTTGATTTCTTCCGAATCATTTCTGGAGAAGATAGACGATTCCCAGTACTGGACTTTCCATATCGCCTACAAAGCCATAGACCTGCTGTTTGTGGTCTCCCTGGTAATTCCTGTGAAATTGATTCAGTTGCAGACACGTCAAGAACGAAAAACCCAAGAAATCCTGACACAAAAACTAGAAACCGAACTTCAGTATCTAAAACATCAATTACAGCCCCATTTTTTGTTCAATACGCTGAACAATTTATACGGGATGGTCATCACTGGGAACAAAAAGGCAGGGGAAATCGTCATCAAGCTTTCGGAGATCATGAGCTATATGCTCTATGATTCCAACGGAAAGTTAATTCCCCTGGAAAAGGAGATTTCCAATCTGAAGAATTATATCGATTTGGAAAAATTGAGGCATGGTGATGAGCTCAGTGTGTCCTTCAACATAAAGGGCCAGCCTAAAGGTAGAGCTATCGCGCCGCTCATATTGATTTCCTTTTTGGAAAATGCATTTAAGCATGGAATCTCGGAAAATCTGGAAAACAGTTGGATTACCATCACCGTTGAAATACGGCCCGAATCGCTTTATTTTGAAGTGAAAAACAGTCTGCACAAAGCCGATAAAAAGAAATCCACTGAGAAGGTGCACAGCGGTTTGGGTCTTTCCAACGTAAAAAAGCGATTGGAACTGATTTATGGCGAATTGCATACCTTGGAGATTACAAAGGCCGATACTTATAATGTACAACTGAAATTAATGGATAACCCGAGTTGATCGATGGTGTTTAATTGTGTAATAGTGGATGATGAACCTCTGGCCATAAAGGTTATAGAGACCCATTTAAAGGAGTTCGACGATTTTAAATTGGTGGCATCCTGCAGAAACGCTTCACAGGCCTTTTCCGTTTTGAACAAAAAAAAGGTCGATGTGTTGTTTTTGGATATCGAGATGCCCAAGTTGGACGGCCTCACCTTTCTTAAAACCTTGGATAAACCTCCTGCAGTTATACTAACCACGGCACACCGCGATTTTGCCATAGAAGGCTTTGAGTTGGATGTGGTGGATTATCTTTTAAAACCCATTTCCTTAGATCGCATGATGCAGGCCGTGGGGAAGCTTCGACGCATGGGGGATAAGCAAAAATCTGGTAGGAGCGAAGAGATATACAAGGCAGAGTTCAGTCCTTTTATTTATGTGAAAAGTGATCGGGAGAACATCAAAATCAACCTGAAGGACATTCAGTATATTGAAAGTCTGAAGAACCATGTTAAAGTGGTTACCGAAGGTAAAAACTACATCACGTTGATCAGCATAGGCCAAATGGAGCAAAAGTTACCGGCCGATATGTTTCTTCGTGTGCATCGCTCATATTTGGTAAACCTATACCATATCGCCAATTACACCCATACCTACGTGACGATTGGGCGTAAATCGATTCCCCTCGGGAAAATCTACAAGGAAGATGTACTGCACAAGCTAGGGGAAAACCAACTTTAGTTAACAACCATCTCCATAATTTATTCTTCTAAAAACTTTGTATAGCTTATCCGTCCGTTGGGACGCAAAAAAAGCACTTCGGGCATTTTAAAACTTTTGGGGTACATCAGCAATCTACATTTGACCAAAAGTTTGAACCATGAAACAATTCGTTTTCTTTTTGGCACTTCTGATTACAAGCTTTGGGGTAGCTCAAAATCAAATCTCCGGTAGGCTATTGGATGTAGCCGCGCAGCCCATAAGTTATGCCAATGTGCTTTTGCTCAATGCAGAGGATTCCAATTTGATTACGGGTGCCATGAGTGATGAAAATGGTCTTTTCGCCATAGAAACGGACTTTGTGGGTGAAGTAGTGGTTAAAATTTCCTCGTTAGGGTATGCCGATGGGAACAGGGGTCCTTTTTCGTTGAATGGAAGTACCGTATTGCGTATTGAGGAGCCTATAGTGTTGCAAGATGATACAGAGGCCTTAGATGAAGTTCAGGTCGTCGCCCGTCGAAATCTGTATGAACGACAACCTGACCGAACCGTGGTCAATGTTCAAAGTAGTGCTGTAAATGCCGGTGCTTCTGCCTTGGCTGTAATTGAGACTTCACCTGGGATGACAGTGGACAGGGTGTCCGGTACCATTGGTATGCTGGGAAAGAACGGAACCATAGTATATATCAATGGAAAACGCACGAGAATGACTGGGGGTGCCCTCATGCAGATGTTATCCGGACTTCCATCATCAAATATTGAAAAACTGGAGTTGATTACCAATCCACCTGCGAGTTTTGATGCTGAAGGAACTGGGGGGGTCATCAATA
The DNA here is from genome assembly GCA_028284725.1 of Allomuricauda sp. Classification (GTDB taxonomy): domain Bacteria; phylum Bacteroidota; class Bacteroidia; order Flavobacteriales; family Flavobacteriaceae; genus Flagellimonas. The sequence continues at coordinate 2,350 of JANQRD010000197.1, forward strand.
TTGTGCTCAAAAACAGTACGGAAGAACGTGGTTTAAGTGGAACACTTTCTTCGAACACCGGATATGGCGATAATGTAAAGTACGGCGGAAATGTGGATGTGTTTTACAACGGTGAAAAGTACGACCTCTATGCCTCTATCAATAATAATAATGATTACAACAACCAACCCACTTTTATTGTACTGAACTATGATCTTGAGGGTTCCCGATTCCGGGATGATTTAAGGAGCAACCGGGAGGCTTTCGTTGGACTGTCCCAAGCAAGACTAGGTTGGGATTATCGGTTTTCTGAAAACACTACGATGGGGGGTGAGTTTAAGATACGCCGCAACCTTTGGGATTTGGATGCGCTGACCGAAACCACGGGCACCCAAGACGGTGCCTCAAGATTTTTTGAAAGTTTAATAAGCACTGAAAAAAATAATTGGACCCATTATTTGGTGAACGGACATTGGAACCAAAAAATGGGAGAACAGACCACGCTTTCCTTCGATTACGATTATCTCTCTTATGCAAATGAAAATGATGCTACCTATGACGAAACCCGAACAACGACCGGAGAGACTACGAACCGTCAGTTTTTATCCGAGGCAGGGACCGATGTATACTTTCATGTAGGACGGATTGATTTGAACACTAAACTTTGGAAAAAACTGGATTTGGGAATCGGAGCTAAAGGAACAATATCGAGTTTTACGAACGATGTTGCCGTTTTCAACACTACTTTGGGTTCGCCCATCCGTGATGACGAGCTTTCACAGATTCGAACTTTGGATGAGGATATTTGGGCAGGGTATGTTACCATGGATTTTCCGCTCAATCAAAAAACCAATATAAACCTTGGGGCTCGATATGAGTATACGGATTCCCGTTTGGTCACCATTGGGGAAGATAATGATGTGGTTTTGGACAGAGGCCAATTGTTTCCCTCATTTAGGATTGATTACCAATTCGATGAAAAAATTGGGATGAACCTTTCGTATGGGGAGCGGATTATGCGCCCAAACTTCAACACTTTGTCTCCGGCATTCTTCTTTTTTAATTCGACCACCATTGTCACAGGAAATCCAGCCATCCGTCCGGTCACCAGTAAGTCGCTGGCCTACACCATCAATCATAAAAGCAAACAGTTCACCTTGCAATACACGGACGAGAACAGCCCCAATGCATGGGGTACACCGAGTTTCCCTGAAGATTTTAGCACGACCATGTTGATTCCCCAACCTATTGAGGATCGAAAATTGGTAAGTGCCACGCTTTCCTTTCCATTGAAATTGGCTGGGTGGATAAAATCCAATCATACGTTGAGTGGGTTCTGGCAGCAAGAGGTGCCTATTTATGAAGGTACCTCACTGGTACGTACTAATTGGTATGCATCCATCAACAGTTCGTTCCAATTTCAAATGGACAACAAATTGTCCGCTGATGCTTCGCTGAGTTGGATTACCCCCAGGATTTTGGGATTGTCGAATAGCGACACGGCGATAGGGATAAATTTTGGCGCCGCTTATAATTTTTCTGAGCAGTGGCAACTTGCTTTCAGTTTTAGGGACGTGCTCGATAGAAATTCATTTCTCCAATTCGATTCGGCGATTCCCGAGAACAACGCAAGCCTGGATTGGATTTATGAGTCGGAGGGGAATGTTGCTTCCTTATCACTGAAGCACACCTTTGGTAGAGGAAAGAAAAAGTCAGAAAGGGGTTACGGATCCCAAGAAGAACAAAATAGAGTGAATTAAATGGGAGTTGGGCTGGAAATCAGAATGTTGCAAGGGAAATAGATTTAACTGGCAAAGGCGTTAACGAATTTTAACAATGCTTTAAGCAACGGTTTCTATTTTTTCGCCTCCTTGAGATTGTGATGTTCATCATTCAAAATCTGAAAAGCACTCCGTGCTGATCAATTCAAAATTCCCTCCAGCAATTGATTCGATGTACAGCCCAACAACCTAATATATACATGAAAGTGTAATTATTAATCCAATAAATATGAATGCAATTCGATTGGGGGATATCGCCCCAGATTTTGAAGCAAGAAGCACGCAAGGGCCCTTAAATTTCCATGAATGGTTGGGTGATAGCTGGGGGATGTTGGTTTCGCACCCTGCGGATTTCACCCCAGTGTGTACAACAGAATTGGGCGCCATGGCCAATTTCCAGGAAGAGTTTGAAGACCGAAATGTAAAAGTTGCGGCAATTAGCGTAGACCCCCTTGGTTCCCATTTTGAATGGATTAAGGACATTGAGGAAACACAAAATGCGAAGGTGGATTTCCCACTGATTGCTGATGAAAAAAGGGAAATTTCAGAATTGTACGGAATGATCCATCCAAATGACGATGCCACAATGACCGTAAGGTCGGTATTCATCATTGCACCGGATAAAAAGGTGAAGCTCGTGTTGACCTATCCCGCTTCCACCGGGAGGAACTTTGATGAGTTGCTCAGGGTCATCGATTCACTGCAACTTACCCAGTACGAAGCATTGGCGACTCCCGCCAATTGGAAAAATGGGGATGATTGTGTGATTTTGCCCTCAGTAAGCAATGAGGAAGCCGAAAAGAAGTTCCCGAAGGGATTTGTTGAGGTAAAACCTTATTTACGTTTGACTCCGCAGGTATAGTACTGATTCTAATAGATGGAAATGAAGTTTAAACCTTTTGCATTTGCGGTGCTGTCTGTGTTCGTTATGGCATCATGCAATAACGACGATAATGGTGCTGACCCTCCGGAATTTTTCATAAGTGCGGAGTTGGATGGGAATACTGTAAAATACGCCCAAACCGTTTTTGATGGCAGTGTTTCGGACGACATCAATGTATTTGATCCAGATCACCATACCATTTCAATGCAGGCGTATCAAAATTCCACGGATTACACGGACGGATACTGGACAATTCGATTGTTGGATGTCGATATCGAAAACATCAACACCCCATATACCCTTAAGGATAATGAGGCAATAATCGGGTGGATGGACAAATCGATAAAACAACCGCGACCGGAATGTGAACCAGGAGATATTTTGTGCTTTTATTCAGGCACAGGTACTGCAGAAATTGAAATCACTATCAACGAAGTAAAGAACAATATCATAACAGGAGTATTCCAAGGAAATTTATTTCATGTTCGGATAAACCCTACGGTGATCAAAGACCCCAATGACAGCGTCGAAATTGTTGACGGAGCGTTTTCAATTCAGTACAGAATTAAAAATTAGGGCGTAGCGTAATTTTTAGCTTTTTGGTTTGATTTGGACCCGCAGTATCTTCTGCCCTAGCTGCGGGTCTTATTCGAGATAGCTACCAAAAAAGTGCAAACGAAACGAAATAAAGACAAGTTGGACAAAAAAGAAAAAACCGTTAAAACATACAACGCAGCTGCTGATTCCTTTGATAAAGGCCCTTTGGAATTCTGGAATGTATTTGGTAGGGAAACCATTAAACTAAGTGATTTAAAAAGGGGAGACCAAGTATTGGATGTTTGCTGTGGAAGTGGTGCCTCGGCAATACCCGCGGCGGAAGTAGTAGGAGATAAAGGATCGATCATCGCGATAGACCTGGCAGATAGGTTGTTGGAGTTGGGTAGGGACAAGGCCCGAACCAGAGGTTTGGAATGGCTCGATTTTAAAAAAGCGGATATGACCCAGTTGGATTTTGAGGGAAAAAAATTCGATGTGGTAATCTGCGTTTTTGGCATCTTTTTTGTCGAGGATATGGCAGCACAACTTAGTAAGCTATGGCAGATGGTAAAACCCTCAGGACAGCTTTTGATCACTACTTGGGGTTCGGAAATGTTTGTTCCAGCTTACGAAATTTGGTCAAAAGAGCTATCAAAAATGAGATCGGAATTGTTTACGGATTTCAATCCCTGGGACGAACTCACCACCAAAGAAGGGGTAATTTCCCTTTTTTCAAAGGCAGATATTCCAAATGTTACGGTAGAAGTTTGCAAAAGCGATCAAGAACTTAAAAATGGAGTGGATTTTTGGACAATTGCTATGGGAAGTGGCCTTCGATGGGCCATAGAGCAGTTGGATTCCAATGAAAGCCAACTTCTTAAGGAAAAAGTTGTATCGGAAATTGAAAAAAACAACATAAAGTTTGTAAAGAGCAGCGCTTTGATTGCCAAGTCGATAAAACCTGCCCTTTCCAATGTCAACGATAAAGAAAAAGATTTAAGTGTTCCCCTTAGTCAATAAATATGAATGTAACACTAAAACGTAGTCCAAATGAAAACAATCTTGAGAACATTAACCATGGGTCTGGCTTTTATCACCTTCCAAATGAGTGCACAGTCAGAAGATAATATTGCCAAGATAACACAGCATATCAACAACAGTCAGTTGGTGATTTACTCTGAATCGTCCGTTGTACTGGACAGTAGCGCCAGCGCCATCACTTATGTGGATTTTTGCGAAGGGGGACAGTATCACTACGATTATGATGGATCCTATACCGTAAAAGGTACCCAGAACACCAGCAACAGAAACAATAGGGCCTATGGCGCAGGAGTGGCCCAAAATTCTGGGCAGTGGGAAGTTGTGGAATACCAAAGTGCCTATTATTTACAGGTTACTGATGCCTATGGGCAACAAAACTATTATCCTATCCAGCTGCAATATTTGGCTGGAGGGAAATGGAAAGTGGGCAATACCACTTACGTGTTCGCTCCTGGAAAAGGGAGATGTTTCTAAAAAAACAGTGTCCTGGGCCTCAAGGATTTTGAAGTCCGGGACTACTGATCAATGCTTTTCTTCCAGGATGGTTTTTAAGCACGTAGTGCATGCGCGCAATCTGGTCTAGGGTGAAGATGTTCATAATGTCATCATCCGAATAGTTCATGTAATTGCCCATCATGATTGTTTCCCCATCACAGCCTTCTTTGGGAGTTCTGCCAAAAACTGGCTCCACCACCGCGGGAGTATCATCACAAAAATCATTTAATGCACAATCCCTGCCATTTCCCCAAGTGTGTAAAAGTGCAAAGTAATGTCCCATTTCATGGGTAAGGGTGCGCCCAAATCTGGCATGGCAATCAATATCCGATTCTCCAAAATGGGCCCAATTCACCAGTATGCCGTCAGCATCGTTGGGGCCTGGAATCGACAAAAATTCCGTACCGGGCAAATCGGTCTCAGGCCCAGTGGCATTTCCCAAGGAGAAACAGATGGCATCTTCGGGTAGGGGCGTAGTCCAGATGTTGATGTAGGCTTTTGTATCCCAATATGCATATTGCGCATAATGGTTCTGGTTGTACCCAAGATCGGGCACCTGTACTTGGGATGCATCAATGCGATTGATGCCATTAAATGCTTCTCCCGTAGGGGTCTGTTTTGCCAGTACAAATTCCATTTTGGTGTCCCCGCCATCAGGGTGGTCATTGAATCCACGGGTACCGGCCTTTCTTCGGAAATCCTCATTTAAAATTTCAATCTGTCGGCGTATCCTACTTTCCGACATATTGGGACCTGTTCCTACTGCCTCTCCATTATGGATTACATGAATCACCACAGGAAGCGATACTACATCCACTCCTGGTTCTGGTACCACAACTACAGGGTCGTTTTCTTGCTCTTCGTTATCGTCTTCGCTGCAGGAGATAAAGCTGCCCAAAGACACAATTGCCATTAAAATAAATACTACTCGTTTCATGATTATGTTCATTTTTCATTGATGTTCTGGGATTGATGATATTTTTTGATTTAGGTTGCGTCAAGCTTGGATGGTGTCTAAATAATCGATGCATTTTTTTTCCACTTCTGGATTGATGGTAATGGTTGCTGGATAAAGTTCATTTCGCAAATCGTGATAGAGTTTTATCGCGTTTTTTACAGCAGTTAGAATGCCGATTCTATCATAATTGCTGACGGTTGAAATCAATGATTCTTGGTCTTCTTTGGAAAAGTTGAACTCCACTTTTCGTACCCCTTTTGGCAGTTGTCCATTTTTGAGTTGTAGCAGCGGACCGAATACTGAAAGACGTAGAAAGGATAAAAAGTCAAGTGCCTCGAACAACTCTCCCCGCCCTATTTTCAGGGCGGCATAATGTACCCAGATCCAAAATCGATCTTCAATCCACTGAAGATTGACTTCTGGGAAATGCGGCTCCGTTGTTTCGATGACTTTTTTCAACACTTCTTCCTTATCCAACAAAATCACCGGGTTTTCGACACGTTCCTTGAATTCTTCCAAGGTGACAAACTTAAGATCTACATGAATCAGCGGGTCATCATAGAGACATATCAGCAATCTAGGTTCTCCAACATGCTCACCTGTAAAGCCATGTATAAAATTCCCCAACTTTTTTGCCAAATCGATTTTATGTTCCTCACTCCCAAAATCATTGGAATGGGTAACGATGACAAAATCCAGATCGGAATATTGGTCCAATTCATTGGTAATCCATGATCCTCCTACGGCAATACCCAAGATTCCCGGCAAGTTTTTGGCTTTTTCAACCAATTGCCTCGCAAACTCTTTTTGCATGTATTACGATTTAGGTTTCAAAAAAAGCATCAGTGGAACACAAACCACTTGGTGCCCCATTTACGGGTCGAATGGTTCACCACCTCTCCGGTGATTACATTACGGGTCATTTGATCATTTTCCCCGGTGGTTGATGCTATTAGTGACCATTCCAAATTTTCCTTTAGAGTTAGCGTGCCTTTTTCAAAACTTGGTGTCTGGCCCACAATGGGGTCTATTTGTGCCATCACCAAAGTTTTGCCATTTGAGTTCATAATGGTGAAAAACTTGGCATCTGCTGTATGTTCCACGAAACGGTCTGTTGGTTTGGAACCTCCCATTCTATAATACATCCGTATGGGCCTTCCGTCCCTAATGTGGGAAATAAGATTCTCAATTTCTCCATATACGGCTTTACCCGCTTCGTCATTTTCATACACCAGTTTCCAGTCTTTTTGAGCACTTACGTTGGTAAACGCAAATAGGCAAATAACTAAGGCAAAGAATTTCATGTAATTGATGTTCATTTTGTTTGATTTTCGGCATCGAATGCAGAAACCAGTTCATCAGAATCCTTTAAAGACCCAAATCTCTCGGTTAGGTTGCACCGGTTGCCCAGAAGCGAACCAAAGCTCCAAATTTTCAAGCATTTACAGAATATTTTGCTGCTAATCTTTTCTTAACGTATCTAAAAAAGAAGCTGAAATGTCACTCGATTCGAAATTTTAACAAGTACCATTTCCCAAGGTGATACATTTTTTGTAGCATTGCTATATAAAATGTAGCATTATGGCAGTTCCTATACCCGGAAAACCTGTACGCGGCTCAAAATCAGGCCAACCCATTATGGCACTTTTGGATTTATTGGGTCGGAGTTGGGCTTTGGGAATTATATGGCATTTGGCCAATGGCCCCAGTACCTTTAGAAAACTTCAACAGTATTGCGAGTCGATATCCCCAACGACCTTAAACTTAAGATTGAAAGAGTTAAAAGAATCCCATTTGATCGAGCGTACATTGGAAGGCTATGCCTTGACCAAGCAGGGAAGGGAATTGTATGAATTGATTGAGCCCTTTGGGGGCTGGGCCCGAAAAGAGTGGGCTAAAAACTTTAAAACGTAAGAATGAGAAGAATTGATAAACCTGTCCCTGGAGAGTATCCGGAGTACTCAAAAATCTATATGGATTTGTTGGAGGACGATGGAAAAGTACTGGAGCATTTGTGGACTAACTTTATCGCCATACGTGATTTTGTGTATTCACTTCCAGATGAAATGCTGTACTATAGGTATGCAGCGGGTAAATGGACCATCAAGGAAATCTTGGTGCATTTGATTGACGACGAACGAATTTTTGCCTACCGTGCTCTCCGCTATGCAAGAAACGATGCCACTCCCTTGCATGGTTTTGACCAGGATATGTACGCAAAGCATTCCGATGCAAACAACCGTGGTCTAGATAGTATATTCGAAGAATATGAAACTGTGCGAAAGTCAACCATTTCTCTTTTTAAGAATCTACCTGATGAAAGTTTTATGAGAGGTGGCGAGGGAATCGACCATGATGGAAGCATCATTAACAAAAGAACAGTAAGAGGACTTGCTTATCACATTGCCGGCCACGAACTCAGACATTTCAACATCATTAAGGAACGGTATTTAATTAAATAGGCTGTATAACTTGACTGGATAGGACCAAAAATCAGAAATGCGACAAGAGTGATGGCTTTTGCAAAAAAAATGATAGTCGACCCATGGCCTTTGCCATTCCTTTGCATTCGACTTGGCAGAATCAGTATTCTGCTTACCAATAGTAACATTTAAAGTAAGAGAAAATGAAAGGAAAAATTTATGCAAGGCGTTTTCTAATGGTCTGTATGGGGTGTCTTATGTTTCAGACCTATGCTCAAAAAGACACACCTCCGGTAATTGAACTTAAAGCGTTGTACAGTGCCAATGAGGGGTTTAAAGACCAAATGGATGCAATGTTTGCCAATGTGCACTATTTGCCAGATGGTTCAGCCAATCCCTGGAAGGGAAAGACCGTGGAAGATCTGTATTCCTTTATGAACGAGTGGTACTATTTTTTGCCCAATACGCATAACGGCTTAGATCGTATTATGGAGTTTTCGTTCCTGTATTATAAAAATCCAGATGGGATGAAATTCATTCTCGAGGAGCCGGGGCGAGGTTGGTCCCTTAATTTTATTGAGGCTAGGGGAAAGTATATGGACAGTCCCGAATCGACCAAAAAAATAACGGAATGGCTTTCTGACCCAAATTTGCCCAATTCGGATTTTGTGGAGCCCATTGGAGGTTTCAAATCGTTCAACGATTTTTTCACCAGAGATTTAAAACCGGGGGCAAGGCCCATAACTGCGATGGAGGATAATTCGATTTTGGTGGCTCCTGCCGATGGTGTTATCAATATGATCAATAATGATATCCAAATGGACTCGAAAATTCCGACTAAGGTTGGAATGACCTTAAGCCTTAAACAGCTTTTGGACGACTCCGTTTATTGTGAAAAATTCGTAGGGGGTACGGCACTGGCCGTCTTCTTGATGCCTACAAACTATCATCACTTTCATGCACCCATTTCTGGGATAATGGTGGAATCCAAAGAAGATGTTGGGGATCGATTGTTCGGAATGCCAGATATCTTGGACATAATTAACGATGGAAACGTTGCCTATAACAAAGACTATAGTGTTTTTCAAAATTTTAGGCATGGGTACTATATTTTTGAAACTAAGGAGTACGGACATATCGCCATGGTTCCGATTGGTCTGCATACGATAGGTTCCGTAGTATTTGAGGAAAAGTTCAAGGATATCCAAAAAACTGAGCCTGTTGAGGTATACAAGGGCGATAAACTTGGGCATTTTGCCTACGGCGGTTCCACGGTGCTATTACTTTTTGAAAAAGATAGAATGAGTGCTGTGAGTGTGCGTCTCGGTCAACAGATAGGAAACCTAAAAAAGTAACAATCAAAAAACGACAGCATGAGCGACTACACCGTTGAAACGCGTCCCATAACCGTTGGGGAATATCAAATGTTGCGAGCAACGACCAATTGGCATTCCATTCAAGATGGCCAAGTGGAAATAGCCTTAAAGCAGGATTTATTCTCCGTAGTAGTGAGTAAGGAAGGCAAAGCTTTGGGTATGGGACGTGTTATCGGTGATGGTGCTGTATATTTTTATATTCAGGATGTTATTGTACATCCTGAGTATAGAGGTATGGGTATTGGCAAATTGCTAATGCAGGCCATAGAGAAGTATCTCAACAAGGCCATTGGCCACAATGCTTTTGTGGGTTTGATGGCCGCTAAAGGCGTGGAGGGGTTCTACAAGTCCTTTGGATATGAAACCCGCCAACAAGACAGTCCTGGAATGTACAAAGTCCTGGAAAAATCCATAAAAAAGACTTGAACCTCGATTCTTTTCAAAACAGTACAAGATTTATCCCAAACTTTTTTGGCCGAATACCCTCGCGGCATCATTGTCATGTAAGTCTTATAGGAAATCATCACCATAATCATTGATCCAAAAGCCCCATTCGTTAACACGGATTAGCTATTGGTTAATTGGGGGCTATTTTAAGACCTATTCAGGCGTAAGTTTACCCAGTATTACGATTCAACCTCATAAAACCAAGGTACAAACCTCCATATCGAATAAGATCTAGGAATTTATAGGATACTTTCCGTGTTCTTAACCTAAAAATCTTATTTCATGAGGTTTCCGTTGCGCCAAGGGGTTTTGAGGTTGAGCCTCTTGGTCGTAACGGTTTGGAGGTTGGCAGTAAAATTTCTTTATTTCATTAATACGGTTTGGATTAAGGGTCGGTTTTTATCGACCCTTTTCTGTTTTGGTGAGACAAATCCAATATAAATGCGTTCAAATAGCTAAGGATAAAGCTGTGGATAACCATTAAAATAGTATGTGTAAGTTTCTGTGCAAAAAACCTACTTTTGTAGTACTAATTTTATCGGAGGATTTTATCATGTCAGAAGAAATAGAAAGAATAAAAACATTGATTATAGGATCCGGACCAGCGGGTTATACTGCAGCCATTTATGCTGCCCGGGCCGATCTTAATCCAGTAATGTATACCGGAATGGAGCCAGGAGGACAATTGACCACAACAACAGAGGTTGATAATTTTCCGGGATACCCTGAAGGCGTAGATGGACCTACCATGATGGTTCAGTTGCAACAGCAGGCCGAGCGCTTTGGCACGGAAGTTAGGGTCGGTATGGTCACTGCGGTCGATTTTAGCGATGAAATCGGTGGAATCCACAAGATTACCGTTGACGACAGCAAGATGATCGAAGCAGAAACCGTAATCATCTCAACGGGCGCTTCAGCCAAATATCTCAATATTCCCAGTGAACAGCGCTTACGAGGTGGAGGGGTTTCCGCTTGTGCGGTCTGTGATGGTTTCTTTTACAAGGGCCAAGAAGTAGCTATTGTAGGAGCTGGTGATACCGCGGCGGAAGAAGCTTCCTATTTGGCCAACATCTGTAAAAAAGTCACCATGTTGGTACGAAAGGACTATATGAGGGCTTCCAAAGCGATGCAACATCGGGTCAACAGCTTGGACAATATTGAAATTAAGTTCAATACCGAAGTGGATGAGGTACTTGGAGATCAAGTCGTTGAAGGACTTCGTATTGTGAACAATCAGACTGGGGAAAAGGAAGAGATTTCAATAACTGGACTCTTCATTGCTATTGGCCATACACCCAACACGGGTATTTTTAAGGGACAGCTCGATATGGATGACACAGGATATATTATCACCGAAGGGAAATCCACAAAGACCAACAAGCCTGGAGTTTTTGCCAGTGGGGATGTACAGGACAAAGAGTATCGGCAAGCAGTTACTGCCGCGGGAACTGGATGTATGGCTGCTTTGGATGCCGAGCGTTATCTAGCTGCTGTGGAGAGCCAGGAAGCGGTAGTTTCGTAGTTGGAGCGTACAAAAATGAAACGAAAAAGGCACCCTAGGGTGCCTTTTTTTATGAGAGTGCCAACTCAATCTATGCGTTTATAATTTTCGGAGGAGGTTCTATTGCCTTCGTTATCCAAGGTAATCTGGCTAAAAGAGTTTTCTTTTAAAATAAGTTCAAACGTAAAGTTTCGCATGGTATCCAGTGCCTTCATCATGGCGTCATCGCCATACTCTATGACCTCAATCAGTTCATCTTCAGTTATTTTGTAAGATCCATAACCAAATCGCCCATGAGGGTCATCGGGGACGTACCGGGTCCACATAATTTTGCCTTTGGAATACATTTTTACTTGCCGGTATCCCTCAGACTTTGGTATGGTATCCGTAATATCTTGACCATCGTAGCTATAGAAACTTTGTAATTCCCAGGTCCCTTCTATGGAATGCATTGTTTCGGGTTTCGGTGATGCAAACTCAGTAGCGGAGACCAAAATGAGCATCAATAAAACCAATCCAAGTAGTTTTTTCATGGCTATTCGTTTAGAGTTATAGTTTTTCGTTTCCTCTAATAAGATACAATTTTTTCTGATAATTTGTTAAAAAACAGTTGCTTGAAACGTTATTTTGGCAATTATTTATGACTAGAACAAAAAACCCGGCAAAAGCCAGGTTTTTGATGTTTAAAATATGGATTAGGTCGGTATTTAGTTCTAGTATTTGTGCACGCTGCCCGATACGGATTTTTTGGTCTTCACACTTGCTTCGCCGGTATAGGAGATATCAGCACCACTGCTGGCGTCTGCTACTAATGATTCTGAAACGTTTACTGAAATATCAGCACCGCTGCTGGCATCTGCTGTGCATTTTTTTGATAAAAGTTCACGTGCCCTAATGTCAGCACCACTGCTGGCATCCGCATAAAGTAAATCCGTGGTTCCGGAAACCTTAATGTCGGCACCGCTACTGGCGTCGGCAGAAACCTCAGAAGCTACCAATTCAACATGTAGGTCGGATCCACTGCTTGCATCCAATTCAATCTTATCCGTGTTGATTACATTTTGAGCGATGAGGTCGGCACCACTTGAACTTTCCAGAGCCGTGACTTCCGGAAGTGATACATAGACCTTTTTGGTGGCTCTTCCAATGTTCTCAATGGTATGGATGCGAAGCCTTCCATCTTTGATATCGGTTCCAATTAAATCGATGATGTTCTCATCCGCCTCAACAGCGATTTTGAATTCTTGGTCTTGCGTAACAAAGACATCCAAACCTTCGGATGCCGATACCACGGTAAAGTCTTCTGTTACTTTTCTGGTTTCTTCAACGACCTCCCCGTTTCCCCTTTTACCAGCGCCAAAATTGATGTCCATGTTGCAGGAGGAAGCAAATATGGCCAAAAGGAAGGCGATTGCGATTTTTGCTAGTGTTGTCATGATTGTTGTTTTAAATGATTGATTAAAATTCGTGTTTCTATGATACATTATATAGTAAAGCTTTCTGAACTGTAGAAAATAGCGACTCAACTGTCGGTTTTCTCCCCTGCTTTAATTTTGATACCATCCTCGTTGATTTTCATTTCAAAGGAATCTTCTTCATCCTTGACGTCGATATCGATGCCATCTTCGTTTATGATGATCCTACCACCCTCGTCTTCTTCATCTTCCTCTTCGATTTCTTCAGGACAATTTTGGCATTTGAGTTCTCCATCCTCTTCCATGATCCATGTATGACCCACAATACCACTTCGGTATAGATCACGGTCGTTTTTAATGCCCCGACCAATGTAACCTCGGGTCGATTCCTCAAACCTCAATACTTTCCCTTCGGGAACATAAATGGTAGTGGTTACTTCCTGGTTTCTGGCCTTGTTCGAAGGATTTGTAGTGAGATATTCATCAAGAACGATTTCATTTTCATTAAACTCGTAAGCATAATTGATTTGTTTGGCCCTATCCCTTGCCGCAATGGGCGTACGTCCATGGGAATCTTTTCGAATGTTGAGCTTCAAATAATCATCTTCTGATTTTCTAATTTTAATATCCACATCGTCGGAAATCAAAACGCGCTTGTCATTTTGATCATAGGTAAAGGTCATGCGCCCAAAATGTAGGTCCTCCATTCCGTATTCGAATTCAGAATCCTTTATTTTGATCAGTAGCGTATCCGTCGGATTTTCAACCAACAATTGATCTTTTATGTTTACGCTGCCCACATTGGCAAATTCCGCAGCCTGTCGCACTCCTAAGGCAAACAGGGTTCCTATGGAAATCAACCAAAGCCCAAGCAATGAAAACTTGGCGATGTTACCAATGGATTTCAAATTGTTCACCAAAATCTTCAGCCCCAGGTACATCAAGAAGAAGAAAGGGATGCCAAATGCCAGGAACAACAGTAGGGAGACCAACCAAACAGGTGCCCCTGTGGTACCCACGATTTCGTAGAAATCGACTCCCGGGAAATGCACCGCATCGAACATGCCCACAGTGAACATGGCGATGAACAGCGCTATAAGCGTGGAAGCCCCTATGATAATGAGTAGGATTCCGATAAACTTGCCCAATACTTTGAACAAAAACATAATTATATCACCTATGGTATCAAAAAAGGTCTTGGAGCTGCTTTTGACCTTGTTGCCCACTTTTTCGTAGTCAACGTTTTTTACCTTATCCGCAACATCATCAAACCCCTCTTTTACTTTGCGTTCTATATTGCTGATGTTGATGGGCTCTCCCGTCATGTCCAGTTTTTGGGAGGTGGTGGCAGCTCCAGGTACCAAGATCCATAGTAGGATGTAGGCAATGAGTCCGAAACCG
>JANQRD010000204.1 GCA_028284725.1 Allomuricauda sp.
CAAAATGGATGAAATTGGGGACAACATCCAAGCAACGGCAATTTATGAAGGCCCTACGCTCTTTCTGCGCGGTGACCGTTCTGAGTACATTTTACCGAACGACTACGGAGATATTCAAAAACATTTTCCGAATGCTTCCATTGATACGGTCACTAATGCCGGACATTGGCTGCACGCAGAGAATCCCAAACAGTTTTTTGAAAAAGCCCTGCTCTTTTTAAATTCCTAAAATTTTACCGCTTTTATTATGCATGCATAATTTTTTCGTCCATTTAATTGTCTGTATAACAATTTTGACATAGATTTGGTTATTACTGGTTTAACCATAATTTAACATAAACTAACTCTAACAGACATTGAATATGAAAAAGTTTTATGCCCTACTCCCCTTCTTAGGGTTATTTTTTATTGCATGTGAAGATGATGATACCCCGACGGATACCACTCCCGATCCGGATCCGATAGTCTATACCTCGGGAACTGCTGATTTTACAAAATACGTTGCCGTGGGAAATTCGCTTACAGCTGGGTTTTCGGACAATGCTTTATTTACTGCTGGGCAGGAAGCTTCTTTCCCAAATATGCTAGCTTCAAATTTTGCACTGGCTGGTGGCGGAGCTTTTGAAATCCCACTTATGGCCGATAATTTGGGAGGTGCCACATTACTGGGAAATCCTATTTTAGGTAACCGCCTAATATTGGCCTTTTTGCCGGACGGACCATCGCCAGTTCCGGTTGAAGGTGAGGGAACTACGGAGATTTCCAATAAACTTGCAGGTCCATTCAACAATATGGGAGTTCCCGGTTCCAAAAGCTACGAACTATTGGCACCTGGTTATGGAAGTGTGGCTGGAGTGGCCGTGGGAACAGCCAATCCTTACTTTGCACGATTTTCATCTTCGGAGACTGCGACCGTTATCGGCGATGCGGCAGCACAAGGCGCTTCTTTCTTTTCTATGTGGACAGGTTCCAACGATATTTTACTTTATGCTACCAGCGGAGGTTCTGGGGTGAACCAAGTAGCCAATTTTGATCCCACCACCTATGCAAGAAACGACATCACTAATCCTTTGGTGTACGCCGACGCCCTAAACGGTATGTTGGCTGCTTTAACAGCGGGAGGGGCAAAAGGCGTAATTGCCAATTTACCCAATGTAACGGATATCCCTTTTTTCACCACAGTACCGCATAATCCTGTTCCATTGGATGAGGCTACCGTGGCCCTACTAAATGGTGCCTATACTGATTACAACAATGGTTTGTTGTTGGCGCAAAGTTTCAGTCTCATTGATGAGGATGAAGTAGCAAAAAGAACCATTTCATTCACTCCAGGAGAAGGTAACGCGGTGGTGATATTGGATGAGGATCTTACCGATTTGACCGGTGTTAATCCAGCTTTGATCAATATGCGTCAAGCAACTGCTGAAGACCTGATGGTGCTCACCTCTAGGTCGTTTATAGGTACGCTGGCAAATCCATTGGATCCCACATCGATCAACGGAGTGGCCGTACCTTTGTCAGATGAATGGGTATTGACTCCTGAAGAGCAGACAGCAATTGAGACAGCGCTAACCGCTTTCAACCAAACCATTTCCGATTTGGCAACTACATACGACCTTGCATTTGTTGATGCCAATGCATTGTTAAACGAATTAAATGCCACCGGACTCCCTCTTGCAGATGGAAGTGTAGTTACCTCTACTTTTGCTACTGGAGGAGGTTTCTCACTTGACGGGGTTCATCCAGCTCCGCGCGGATACGCCATTTTGGCCAACGCTTTTGTGGAAGCCATCAATACCAAGTTCGGTTCCAATTTACCTGGTGTAAATCCCTTGGATTTTACAGGACTCTATATCGACTAAACATAGCTCAAATTTCATTATATTAAAGGCACCGTTGTTTTAGCAGCGGTGCTTTTTTATTTCAACCTAAACATAAATCCATGAAACTGATTCTGAGACTTTTGTTGAATGCCCTCGCTGTTATCATTCTCTCATATGTACTTCCCGGTGTAGGCGTAGATTCCATGATCACCGCCATAATTGTCGCATTGGTGTTGAGCATACTCAATTTTTTGGTTAAGCCTATTCTTATTATATTGACCTTGCCCATCACCATACTTACCTTGGGGCTCTTTCTTTTAGTCATCAATGCGCTTATCATTTTGATTGCTGCCCATTTCATCAATGGATTTGAGGTTTCAAGCATTTGGTGGGCGATAATTTTCAGCCTCTTGCTCTCCTTTTTACAGTCCATTTTACACTCAATGTTAAAAGAGGATAAATAGAATTGATTTTGTTTAGTTTCAATACTTTAAAAAGTTGCTGTCAATCAGAAAATGCATTACTTTTGCCTCCCATTTTTGAATAGCAAATTAGGTAGGAGATGAATATCACAAAAGAGCAGATTGACGAGCTAAATGCAGTTGTAAAGGTTGCCATAAGCAAGGATGACTATCAAGATAAAGTAGATAAAATACTTAAGGACTACAGAAAACAGGCCAACATTCCTGGTTTCCGTAAGGGACAGGTGCCAATGGGCTTGATTAAAAAGCAATATGGTAAGGCAGTGTTGGTGGACGAAGTGAACAAACTACTCCAAGACAACCTCAACAAATACCTTACCGAAGAAAAACTGGATGTACTCGGCAATCCCCTGCCCAAACAACAAGAAAACTTTGATTGGGACAAGGAAGTATTGGATTTTGAATTTGAGTTGGGGTTGGCCCCAAATTTCGATGTACAGGTAAAGACCAAAAAAGCGGTGACCCACTACAAGATTGTCGCGGACAAAAAGATGATTGAAGAGCAGGTGGAACGTATCCAAAAGCAATATGGAAAATTGGTTTCCAAGACTGAGGTTGAAAAAATGGACGAGGTTGCCGGAACATTCAAAAATGAAGAAGAGGAAATCGATAATAAGACCACCTTGGAACTCGGGAAATTGAAAAGCAAAAAAGCAGTCGATGCGCTTGTGGGCAAAAAGGTTGGTGACGTAGTTACCTTAAAAACCAAAGGACTCTTTAAGGAAGATTATCTGCTTGCCAGTGCTTTGGGTGTGGATAGGGAAAAGTCTGAAAAATTGAACATTGAGGTTACGTTCACTATTGAGGAAATCAACGAACGTCAGCCAGCAGAGCTGAATCAAGAACTTTTCGATAAACTATTCGGAAAGGACAACGTAAAATCGGAAAAGGAGTTGCGGGATCGTATCAAAGAAGATTCCGAAAAACAATTTGAACAGCAGTCCGATCAAAAGCTCCTAAACGATATTACCGAAAAACTGATTGAGGACACCAAATTTGAACTTCCTTCCGAGTTTTTGAAAAAGTGGATCCAAGTCAGTGGCGAAAATCCAATATCAGAAGATGAGGCACAGGATGAATTTGAAAAATCGGAAAAAGGACTACGGTACCAACTGATTGAAGGTAAAATCATCCAGGAAAACAATCTTCAAGTGCAGCTGGAAGAGTTGAAGGAGTTCGCCAAAGGATTCATCAAATCGCAAATGGCACAATACGGACATTTGGATCCCAAAGAAGAGGAACTGGAAAATATTGCGACCCGGGTTTTGGGCAATCAGGATGAAGTAAAAAGACTTTCCGAACAATTGATGAGTCAAAAACTATTGAACCTCTACAAGGAGAAGGCCAACCTTAAAGTAAAAGAGGTGACCTATGACGACTTTGTTAAGGAAGCCTATAGCTAATCGCGGGCTAAAAGAAAATTAAGTATCTTTACGGTGCCGGAAAGTTGAAGTTTTCGGCACCTTTTTTTTAAGCAAAATCGAAAAAAATCCTATGGATTACGGAAAAGAATTCAAGAAATACGCCACCCAACACCATGGGATAAATAGCATGTACTACGATTCCATTGTAAGTAGTATGTACCCCATAAATATGACTCCTAACATCATTGAGGAAAGACAACTGAATGCCATTGCTATGGATGTTTTCTCCAGATTGATGATGGATCGCATCATATTTATGGGAACCGGAATCAACGATCAGGTGGCCAATATTGTTCAAGCACAATTATTGTTTTTGGAGAGCGCCGATGCCTCAAAAGACATACAAATCTATATCAATTCCCCTGGAGGAAGTGTCTACGCCGGACTGGGAATTTACGATACCATGCAGTTTATTAAGCCTGATGTAGCGACCATTTGTACAGGTATCGCGGCATCTATGGCCGCTGTTCTGCTATGTGCAGGTCATGAAGGAAAGCGCAGCGGGCTTACCCATTCCAGAGTGATGATCCACCAACCCTTGTCTGGAGCGCAGGGCCAGGCCAGTGACATAGAAATTGCGGCCAAGGAAGTCCTAAAAATAAAGGATGAACTGTACCAAATCATCTCAAAACATTCAGGACAGACCTTCGAAAAGGTATACGATGACAGTGATCGTGATTATTGGATGAAGGCTGAAGAAGCCAAGGATTACGGTATGATCGATGAGATTTTGGTAAGGGAAAAGTCTTAATTTCGACGAAAAAGCTAAAAAAATAACCCAATAATGTAAACCAAACACGGTTTTTTTACGTTATTAGAGGTTGAATTTCATGCATTTATTCTGATGGCTAAAGAAAATCTGGAATGTTCATTTTGTGGGAGAAAGAAACCGGAGACCAATCTTTTGATTGCAGGTTTGGATGCTCACATTTGCGACAGATGCATTGAGCAGGCACACAGTATTGTAGCCGAAGAATCAAAACAATCCAAAAATCAAGATCTGTCTTCAGAGCTTATTCTCAAAAAGCCAATAGAAATCAGGGACTTTTTGGACACCTTTGTTATAGGCCAGGAACGTACCAAAAAGGTAATGTCCGTAGCCGTATACAATCACTATAAAAGACTTTTACAGCCAAAAGGGAAGGAAGAGGATGTAGAAATTCAAAAAAGTAACATCGTGATGGTCGGGCAGACAGGTACTGGTAAAACATTGATTGCCAAGACCATTGCTCGAATGCTCAATGTTCCCCTTGCCATTGTCGACGCAACAGTACTTACCGAAGCTGGTTATGTTGGGGAAGATGTGGAGAGTATTTTGACTCGATTGCTCCAAGCTGCGGATTATAACTTGGAAAAAGCGGAAAGAGGTATCGTTTTTATAGATGAGATTGATAAAATCGCTAGAAAAAGTGATAATCCATCCATTACTCGCGATGTTTCAGGTGAAGGCGTACAACAAGGGTTGCTGAAATTACTTGAGGGCACCGTGGTAAACGTTCCTCCAAAAGGAGGTCGGAAGCATCCCGATCAAAAATTCATCGAGGTCAATACTGAAAATATTCTTTTTGTGGCCGGTGGCGCTTTTGATGGTATTGAGCGTATCATAACCAAACGTTTGAACATGCAAGCTGTTGGTTATAGCGCTTCCAAAGCGGAGGATAGATTGGATAATGAGAATATCCTTCAGTATATCATTCCAAAAGATCTAAAAGAATTTGGACTTATTCCGGAAATTATCGGAAGGCTTCCCGTGCTTACACATATGAATCCTTTGGATTCAAAGACGTTACGCGCCATCCTAACAGAACCCAAAAATGCAATCATAAAACAATATGAGAAGCTTTTTGCCATGGATGGAATCACCTTCAGTATTACAGAGCAGGCATTGGCCTACATTGTGCAAAAAGCCGTGGAATATAAATTGGGAGCTCGTGGACTACGTTCCCTTTGTGAAGCCGTGTTTACTGATGCCATGTTTGAACTACCCAGTAGTGAAGAAAAAGAATTCAAGGTCACCAAGGCCTATGCGGAGGAGAAACTCTCGCATGAAACCATTAAAAAATTAAAAGCGGTCTCCTAATTTAGACCGCTTTTTTGGTTACTTTATCCAGAAGACTCAAGCAGACGTCCGCTATTATTTTTTCATCCGAATACAACTGATGTCCAAAGTTTGGGACAATATTCAAGCTTGTACCAACCTGTTCCGTCCATTTCATAGTAGGCTTAAATTCGTCACATTCCCCAAAAATAAGATTCATGGGAACATCCGGACATGTATCTTCCAATCGGATTCTGGTCGGTGATAAAGCAGTCAACGATTTCATGGGCAATCCACGAAGTGCGGCTTTCCATGCGATGGTTCCACCAGTACTGAAGGCCAAATAATGACTTGGCTCCTTTTCTTTTTTGAGTAAATGTGCTACTGCTGTATCGATGCCTCCCTCTACAAAAGCTTTGTGGATATTTTCCTCTGTGGAAACTGGCACTTCCACATTGCCCAACTGTTGGGCATCATAGAAAACAATGTTATAATATTGTTGAAGGTATCCAAAATATGAGGTAATCCAAAGTCCTTTCTTCACTCCCCACATGTCGGAAATCACAATAAGTTTTTCTGCCATAACTTGTTTTTTTAGCTTGTTTATTAAGATGAGGGAACTAAAATCAATTGTCCAAACTTCAGTCTTTAACGGCAAAAAACAATTTTTATTTGTTCAAAAGAAAAAATTGTTCGACGAATGGTGAAAATTTACGAAAACGTTTTCGTAAAATCATATAAAACTTAAAAAATCTATGATTCCAGCTCTGCCGCGACGTTCATTTCCAGTAATTCCTCGATGTAGGCCCGTTCGTTGGACAGTCGTGGAATTTTATGTTGGCCTCCCAATTTGTTCTTGGATTTTAACCAGTCATGAAACAAATTCCGTCGTGCCACATGCACCTTGGGCATTCTTAGGGTGATATTGTTATAGCGCTTCGCCTCGTAATCTGAATTGAGGGATTTAAGTGCATTGTCCAAAAACTCCGTGAAATAATTTACGTCTTTGGGCGGTTTCCTGAACTCAATGATCCATTCATGGGCTCCTTTTTCATTTCCCTGCATAAAAATGGGCGCCGCCGTATAGTCCATGATCTCAGCATTGGTCTTCTGGCATATTTGCTTTAAGGCCTCCTCCGCATTTTCAATAATGAGTTCTTCCCCAAAAGCATTAATATGATGTTTGGTACGACCCGTTATACGAATTCTATATGGATTTTTAGAGGTAAAACGCACTGTATCACCAATCTTATAACGCCATAATCCAGCGTTGGTGGTAATTACCATAGCATAGTTCACTCCTGTTTCAACTTCCCAAAGTGGAATCGCCCTTTCAATTCCTCCGTAGGTATTCATTGGAATAAACTCGTAGAAGATACCATAATCCAGCATCAACAAAAGGTCATCGGAGTTATTTCGATCTTGGATTCCAAAAAAACCTTCGGAAGCATTGTACGTCTCATAATAGTTAAAGTTCCTTCGAGGTAGAAGTTTTTTGTATTGGTCCTTGTAGGGTGCAAAACTTACCCCTCCGTGAAAGTACACCTCCAAATTCTCCCAAACTTCAAAGAGGTGATTTTTCCCGGTTCTTTCAAGAACATCGTTCAGCAACACCAACATCCATGAAGGAACTCCTGCCAAACTTGTTACGTTCTCGCGAATACTTTCTTCGATAATAGCCTCCAACTTGGATTCCCATTCGCTCATGAGGGAAACGCGGTTGCTGGGGGTACTGCTGTATTCTGCCCATAGGGGCATATTATCAATTAAAATAGCAGACAGGTCACCAAAAAAGGTTCCGTTGTCCTCGTAGAGCTCTTTGCTTCCTCCTAACCTAAGGCTCTTGCCCGTGAACAATTGAGAATTTTCATTGTTGTTCAAGTACAGACAGAGCAAATCCTTGCTCGATTTATAATGACAATCCTCAAGTGCTTCCGTACTCACTGGGATAAACTTGCTTTTCGCATTTGTGGTACCACTGCTCTTGGCAAACCACTTGATGGCCGTAGGCCAAAACAGGTTCTGTTCCCCTCGGCGGGTTCGTTCGATCAATCCCGCAATCTCTTCATAGCTTACAATGGGCACGCGATCGGCAAACTCCTCGTAAGAGGTCATATCAGCAAAACCATGCTGCTTTCCCAGAGAAGTTTCTTTCGAAAAATCAATCAAATGCTGCAACACCTCTTCCTGTACATCCAACGGATACTTTAAAAAAAGTTCTATTTGGTGATAACGCTTTTTAAGCAGCCAAGAAGCAATGGAATTGAATAACGGTATTGGCATTTTATAGGTATCTTTAACCTAATTATTGGTTAGGTGCAATAGCTAAAATAGGGCATCTTACCTTCATTTTCAAATTAGCTTAAACACCTATCCCAAGATGTTATACGAAGGCGTGCTGCGGAAGATGCAGACAGAAATAGGCAATCCCATCCAATATTTTTTGGTTTTTGACAACGATTTTTTGAATGTGAACCAGTTGTTGGACAAGGAAATACAGATTGATTTTATAAAGTACCAATGCCTAAATTGTGGACGGGAACGGCCTATTTACCGACAGGGTTTTTGCAAATCATGTTTTTACGATTCCCCTGCCGCGGGAGATTGGATCATGAAGCCCGAATTGAGCACGGCCCATCTGGACAAAGAAGATCGGGATTTGGAGTATGAAAAAAAGGTGCAGCTACAACCTCATATCGTATATCTGGCCAACTCGAGTAACGTTAAGGTTGGGGTGACCCGAAAAACCCAGGTGCCGACGCGATGGATTGATCAGGGAGCCCACGAGGCGATTGAAATTGTGGAAGTGCCCAATCGGTATTTGGCCGGAATCACAGAGGTGGCCTTAAAGGCACATGTTAGCGATAAGACCAGTTGGCAAAAAATGCTCACCAATCGGATTGAGGATGTGAATCTGGTCGATTGGAGAAACAAACTAAAACCCAATGTTCCCGATAAAGTGCTGGACTATTTTATCGACTCCAACTCGGAGACCCACATGGATTTTCCGGTATTGCAATATCCTGAAAAGGTAAAAAGTCTTAATCTGGAAAGAACACCAAGCTACAGAGGGGTTTTAAAAGGAATAAAGGGCCAGTACCTCATTTTTGAGGACAATACCGTATTCAATGTTCGGGGAAGTGAAGGGTATTATGTAGGTATTGGGGTCAATTAAATCTTCTTCATGAAAGCATTGGATTTTTGGGGCATCATTGCCGGTTTTAGAAATCTTTAACGGCCATACCGCCGACGGTTTACGCAACCAAATTCTAATTTACTGGTCTTGTTGGGGAATAAGAAAATTTAACCCAATGAATTTAAATGTAACAACAATCTTGGCTGTAGCGCTACTGACTTTGACAATAAGTTGTAGCAATGATGATGACAACAGTGATTCTTTACAATTGGAAGGAACATTCACAGGAGTATTTAGAGTGGAATATACAGGTGGGGAAACCCATTCA
>JANQRD010000206.1 GCA_028284725.1 Allomuricauda sp.
AGGTTTAGCAGCTTTGGTCTTCCATTGACCAACGCAATGTTGTTAACACTAAAGGACGATTGTAGCGCTGTGTACTTATATAAGGTGTTGAGAACGATGTTTGGAATGGCATCTCGCTTCAAGATGTAAACGATACGCATCCCCTTCCTATCCGATTCGTCCCGTATAGTCGAGATGCCTTCAATTTTTTTATCGTTGATCAAATCGGCAGTCTTCTTAATCATGTCCGCCTTATTGACCTGATAGGGAATCTCGGTTACGATGATACATTCCTTGCCTTGCACTTCCTCAAAAGTGGCTTTGGCCCTCATTACGACTCTACCCCTACCCGTATGAAAAGCTTCCTTTACACCATCATAACCATAGATGATGCCTCCGGTCGGAAAATCAGGAGCTTTAATATGGGTGATGAGTTCATCAATCTCAATTTTGTTATTATCAATATATGCAACGGTGCCGTCCACAACTTCTGATAAATTATGTGGAGGCATATTGGTAGCCATACCCACCGCAATTCCAGATGCTCCATTGACCAAAAGATTTGGGATTCGGGTTGGTAGTACCGTAGGCTCCTGTAGGGAATCATCAAAATTTAGTTGGTGATCAACAGTGTCCTTTTCAATATCTGCCAACATTTCATCGGCAATCTTCCGCATTCGTGCCTCGGTATATCGCATTGCTGCCGGACTGTCACCATCAACAGACCCAAAATTCCCTTGGCCGTCAATCAACATATAGCGTAAACTCCACTCCTGAGCCATACGCACCATCGTATCATATACAGAAGTGTCACCATGTGGGTGATATTTACCCAAAACCTCACCCACAATACGGGCAGATTTTTTATGGGCACTAGTCGATCTAACCCCCAACTCATGCATTCCATATAGTACCCTTCTATGAACCGGTTTTAGTCCATCCCTGACATCTGGCAGCGCACGTGACACAATGACCGACATTGAATAGTCAATGTAGGCAGATTTCATCTCATCCTCAATGTTGATAGGAATTAACTTTTCTCCTTCCGCCATGCTAAAATCTTATTGTTTTTTGTGGTTAAAATATCATGCCAATATACGCAAAATCGCACCTTTGGGAACACTTGCCGCCTACTTTATTAAAAAAATTATCAACAGTATTACTTTCAGTCTGACAGGGCTGGTAAAGCTTTGTTAAACCCTGTTAAAAGTCTGCTTTATTTCGACTTTTACAACTAGTTTATCGAATATGGGTACGGTATTTGACTACCGTAAACATACTTTTATTAATTTTAATTGCTGAAAAGGAAGTATATGGATGATAATTTTTCCCCAAGAGTAAAAGACGTAATAGCATACAGTAAGGAAGAAGCCTTAAGGCTTGGACACGATTTCATAGGAACGGAACACCTGATGCTGGGTCTTTTAAGGGATGGCAATGGTAAGGCCATCAACATCCTGGATGCCTTGGACGTGGACTTGGATCATTTGAGAAGAAAGGTAGAGATCCTGAGTCCGGCCAACCCAAACACAGGCACAACCCAAAAAGATAAAAAGAACCTACATCTAACCCGACAGGCAGAGCGCGCCCTTAAAACCACTTTTTTGGAAGCGAAGCTTTTCCAGAGCTCTTCCATAAACACGGCGCACCTGTTGCTTTGTATCCTGAGGAATGAAAACGATCCCACCACAAAGCTTTTGCATAAGCTTAAGGTGGATTACGATAATGTGAAGGAGCAGTTCAAATCCATGATTACGAGTGATGATGATTATTTGGATACTCCACAAGCCGAATCTTTCCCAAGTGACCCCGAAGATGTTGGCGATTCCAAGGAAAGTTCGTTTGGTTCAAGCTCCTCCCAGAAAGGAAGCAAGAAATCCAAAACTCCGGTTTTGGACAATTTCGGACGTGATCTTACCCGATTGGCCGAAGAGAACAAACTGGATCCCGTTGTTGGTAGGGAAAAGGAAATAGAGCGTGTTTCCCAGATTTTGAGCCGAAGAAAAAAGAACAATCCCCTGCTTATCGGGGAACCTGGAGTTGGTAAAAGTGCCATCGCCGAAGGACTGGCATTACGAATCATCAACAAAAAAGTATCCAGGATTCTTTACAACAAGCGCGTCGTTACTTTGGATTTGGCCTCGCTTGTAGCGGGTACCAAATACCGCGGTCAGTTCGAGGAGCGTATGAAGGCGGTCATGAACGAACTCGAAAAGAACGACGATATCATTTTGTTCATTGATGAAATCCATACCATAGTGGGTGCTGGAGGTGCCACAGGTAGTTTGGACGCTTCCAACATGTTCAAGCCTGCATTGGCAAGAGGTGAGATTCAATGTATCGGTGCAACCACTTTGGATGAGTACCGACAGTACATTGAAAAAGATGGAGCATTGGAACGCCGTTTCCAAAAGGTTATGGTTGAACCAACCACAGTTGAGGAAACCATTGAAATCCTCATGAACATCAAAAGCAAGTACGAAGACCACCATAATGTCAATTATACGGATGAAGCCGTAATCGCTTGCGTAAAATTGACCAATAGGTATATGACGGATCGCTTTTTACCGGACAAGGCCATAGATGCTTTGGATGAAGCCGGTTCAAGAGTGCATATTGTCAATATGGATGTGCCCAAACAGATTTTGGAGCTAGAAAGTCAGCTTGAAGATGTTCGCGAGTTGAAGAACAGCGTCGTCAAAAAGCAAAAATACGAAGAGGCCGCCAAGCTTCGGGACGATGAAAAGCGCTTGGAAAAAGAATTGGCCTCTGCGCAGGAACGTTGGGAAGAAGAAAGTAAGCTCCACAGGGAAACCGTAACCGAGGACAATGTAGCGGACGTAGTTTCGATGATGAGCGGTATTCCAGTGAACAAAATTGCACAGACCGAAAGCAATAAATTGGCAGAACTGCCAGATTTAATCAAAGGCTTTGTGATTGGTCAGGATGAAGCAGTGGCCAAAGTGGCCAAAGCCATTCAGCGTAACAGAGCGGGTCTTAAAGATCCTAACAAACCTATCGGTTCCTTTATTTTCTTGGGACAGACAGGTGTTGGGAAAACCCAATTGGCGAAGATTCTGGCCAAAGAACTTTTTGATTCTGAAGATGCCCTGATCCGAATCGACATGAGCGAATACATGGAGAAATTCGCTATTTCAAGACTCGTAGGTGCACCTCCCGGGTATGTTGGTTATGAAGAAGGTGGACAGTTGACTGAAAAAGTGCGTCGAAAGCCCTACTCCGTAATTTTATTGGATGAGGTTGAAAAGGCCCATCCAGATGTGTTCAACATGTTGCTGCAGGTTTTGGATGACGGATACCTTACCGACAGTCTCGGAAGAAAAATCGACTTCAGGAATACCATCATCATTATGACCTCCAATATTGGAGCGCGACAGTTGAAGGACTTTGGACAAGGTGTCGGTTTTGGCACTGCAGCGAAAAAAGCGCAGGCCGATAGCCATCAAAAGAGTGTTATTGAAAATGCGCTCAAAAAAGCCTTTGCTCCTGAATTCTTGAACAGGATTGATGATGTTATCGTATTCAATCCATTGGAGCGCGAGGACATCCACAAGATCATCGATATTGAGTTGGACAAACTCTTTATGCGAATCAAGGATATTGGTTATGATCTGAATCTTTCAGAAAAAGCGAAGGACTATATCGCCGAAAAAGGATTTGACAAACAATATGGGGCACGACCTCTAAAAAGAGCTATTCAAAAGTATATTGAAGATGCCCTTGCCGAGGAAATTGTGAATTCCAAATTGGACGAAGGAGACAGTATTTTTATGGATTTGGATGAGAAAAAGGAAGAGCTCACCATTAAAATCAAAAAACCGGAAAAGTCTCCCAAAGCAGACTAAACGAAAGTTTTGAACCAAAAAAGAACAAGCCAGCATGAGCTGGCTTTTTTTATTGCCTTTTTACCGTACAAACGATATTTGCGCCTTTAATCTATTATTTTTCCATTGTGAGTGCTTTCCTTATAATTTCGTTTCGAGACACTATAATATTTGGGGAATGAAAATCGCTTCTACGAAGAAAGCAAATGTGGTGCGCGAGTATCAGTTGGATATTGGCATTGTCCAGGTTTTCAACGACTACATGGTTTCCACTTTTGAAGAGGGTGCCACGGTCACGCTTGAAAGAGCCTATCAAATCATAGGAATTTCAGAAATACACTTTAGAAACAAGGATTTCGGCTATATCAGTCTCCGAAAAAACTCATATGCAGTCGACCCCACTATCTACAACTACTTAAGGGGGATGCAAAATTTAAAAGCCTTTGCCATTGTTTCCAAAAAGGAAATCGACATGCATAACTTTAAGATCGAGAAGCTATTCTATAAGAAGAATATGGAGTTCTTTATTGAGTACGACAACGCCTTGGCCTGGGTAAAAAAACGGCTCAAAAAAGCCAAAAAAAGAAGAACTAGTTAATTTCTTCCCCATTGCTCTTTTGTTCAGCTGGCCTTAATAATTCCAAATAAGCTTTACCTATATTTTTAATAATTCCTGAAGCCGTTAAGGCTTCAAAACCATTTCCAGAAGCTTCAATATCTCCGGCCAAACCGTGAAGATATACTCCAAAAATAGCAGCATTTAGCGGGCTGTATCCCTGGGCAATCAATCCAGTTATCATTCCTGTTAGCACGTCACCACTACCTGCAGTCGCCATACCTGGATTCCCAGATGTATTTACGTATCCCTTATCCCCATAAACGGTGATGGTATGTGCTCCCTTGACCACCACAACAAAGTCATTTTTTATCGAGAACTCCTTGACTTTTTCAAGCTTTTCAAAATCGTCTTTCCATTTTCCGAGTAGCCGTTCCAATTCCTTTGGATGAGGTGTAAGCACGGATTTTTTGGGTACCTCTTTTAAAAGCTTTGGCTGCTTGGCTAAAATGTTCAAAGCATCTGCGTCGAGCACTATTGGAAAATCGACGGACTTCAAAAATGCTCCAAAGGCCTCCACCGTTTCATCTTTCGTGCCCAGCCCGATTCCGATACCTACGGTTGTCGGACTGAATGGAATTTCGATTTTTGTGATATGATCATCTTCCTCATCGTTCAATACCATAATTTCTGGAACCGATGTCTGCAGCGAGTGATATCCACATTCGGGAACAAAAGCGGTAACCAATCCGCTTCCAACGGTCAAACACGCGTTACTCGCCAACTGTACCGCCCCAATTTTTCCGTAGCTACCGCCTATAACCGCAGAATGTCCGTATGTGCCTTTATGTGTGAATTTCAGTCGAGGTCGGTACATGGGCAAAACCTCTGGTTTGCCAATCAGCTCGTAGCCAATATTGATCTCATCGAAAAAGCTGGTATCCAGTCCGATATCCAGGATTTCCCATTGATTTACAAAAATTCCAGTCTGAGGCAGGAAAAAAACCAATTTAGGAACTTGAAAACTGAGCACATAATTGGCTTCAATAACAGCATCCAAATTCCAGGGAATCCTGTCCAAAGGGAGCCCCGAAGGTATATCAACGGAAAGCACAAAAGCCGCCGAAGCATTGATATGTTTAATGAGATTGCCAACCCAGCTGTCCGGAGCCCTATTCAAACCTATACCAAAAATGGCATCAACCACAATATCATTTGGATCAATTTGGGGTAAGCTGCTATCCGCATTCAGAAAATCGGGCCAAACCTTGCAATCTTTCAATCGCTCCAGATTCAGTAAAAAATCTGCTAATCGTTTTTCGCTGTAATTCACTACGTGCACCTGCACTTGGTATCCGTTTTTATGTAATAATCGGGCCAACACCATACCATCTCCCCCATTGTTGCCGATGCCACAGAACAGCTGAATGTTAACCTCGGCACCCTGCAAATGGGAATGCATCCACTCGAACAATTTCGTGGCAGCCCTTTCCATAAGTTCAGCACTTGTAATTTGCTGTTTTTCAATTGTGAATTTATCAGCCTTATAGATTTGATCCGCAGTTAAAATCTTCATTCAATAAGAAAATTTGATTATTTCTATGGATTTCGTAAAAATTTCAGAATCATTTGAAGAAGCTTTCAAAAGTGCTACTTTTGACCTTGATACTGTACCATGCAAGTTAAACAAACGGATATAAATCTTCCTATGATGGAGTTTCTTTCATCTACATTCGCTGTTACTACCACCACCCCTTTGGGGTAGTCTGCTATTTTTTTCCGTCCGTTTTTTATCTATTTCCAATATTTACAACATAATTTAATCATGAAAGTCTTAAAATTTGGTGGTACTTCAGTAGCCAATCCAGAAAATATTAATAAAGTCAAGGACATTGTCCAAAACATCAAGGCCAAAAAAGCTGCAATTGTGGTATCGGCTTTTGGTGGTGTTACCGATTTGTTACTTCATACTTCGAATCTAGCCTCCCTCCAGGATATGGGTTACAAGGAGGGTTTGGCAGACATTGAGCACAGGCATATTTCTGCTATTAAGGAACTTATTCCCGTGCAGGCCCAAAGTGCGATTTTGAGCAAAGTGAAAAGTGAACTCAACGTACTGGAAACCTTACTGGAAGGCTCCTTTTTAATTGGTGAGCTCACTCCAAAGCTCTCAGATAAAATTGTGAGTTATGGGGAATTGCTTTCCTCTTTTATCATCAGTGAGTTTTTTAAGAGTGAAGGCCTTGACGCAACATTTAAGGACAGTCGCGAAATCATTGTGACTGACAATTCTTATGGCAAAGCCAATGTGGATTTTGCTATCACCCGACAAAATTGCAATACCTTTTTTAAGACCAATCCGCACCAGATCACAGTGCTTTCAGGATTTGTAGCTTCCAGCAGCGATGGTAATTCCACTACCCTGGGACGAGGTGGCTCCGATTATACCGCAGCAATAATCGCAGCAGCGGAACAAGTGGAAGTCCTTGAAATTTGGACAGACGTTAGTGGTATGTACACCGCCAACCCAAAATTGGTGAAACAGGCCAAAAGTGTATCACATATCAGCTATGAGGAGGCTATGGAACTTTCCCATTTTGGAGCTAAAGTGTTATTTCCTCCCACCATACAACCAGTTCTGTCCCAAGAAATTCCCATTGTGATCAAAAATACTTTCCAACCTGAATCGGAGGGCACTTATATCACCAAAAACAACAATGGCAATGGAAAAACGGTAAGGGGCATTAGCCATGTGGATAATATCAGCTTGCTTTCTTTGGAAGGTCCAGGGATGATTGGGATTCCAGGAATCTCCAAACGTTTCTTCGAAACACTGTCCCTAGAAAACATCAGCGTAGTGCTTATTACCCAGGCATCTTCGGAGCATTCCATTTGCATTGGTATTTCGGAAGTAGATGTAGAAAAGGCGACCGAAGCCATCAATGAGGCTTTTACCTACGAAATTGAGAGTAAGAAAATATATCCCGTAGTGGTCGAAAACGATTTGGCCATTGTGGCCTTGGTGGGAGATAATATGAAAAGCCACCAAGGACTAAGCGGTAAAATGTTCAGCACTCTAGGTAAAAACAATGTCAACATCAGAGCTATAGCACAAGGAGCCTCAGAGCGGAATATTTCGGCAGTCATAAAAAAGTCCGATGTCAAAAAAGCCTTGAATTCCCTTCATGAGAAGTTTTTTGAGGAAAACATTAAGCAACTCAACCTCTATGTGATGGGTGTGGGCAACGTGGGATCCAAATTTTTGGATCAAATCAAACAGCAAAAGAAATACCTAAAAGAAGAACTCAAACTGAACGTCAGGGTTATTGGCATGAGCAACTCGAAGAAGATGGTTTTTGATGAAGACGGAATTGCCTTAAAAGACTGGCAGGCCACTTTGGAGAAAGGTGAGAAAGCCGACAAGGAAAAATTCTTTGATAACATTAGATCTTTGAATTACCACAACAGTGTTTTTGTGGACAATACAGCAAGTGAGGAAGTTGCGGAAAGCTATCCCAATTATTTGAAAAACAGTATTTCGGTGGTGACTTGTAACAAAATCGCATGCTCTTCTGATTACACCTTCTACAAAGGACTGAAACAACTCGCCAAGCAATACAATGCACCATTTTTATTCGAAACGAATGTAGGTGCTGGACTCCCCATTATCGATACCCTAAAACATCTTATTGCTTCGGGGGACAAGATCAACAAAATCCAGGCGGTGTTATCAGGCAGCTTGAACTTCGTTTTTAATAATTTCAATGATACCACCACTTTCCACGATGTCGTGAAACAAGCGCAGGAAGAAGGATATACCGAACCCGACCCCACTATCGATTTGAGTGGAATTGACGTGATGCGTAAAATTCTCATTTTGGCCAGGGAAAGTGGGAACGCTTTGGATATTGATCAAATTGAAAACGATTCTTTTCTACCCAAGGAAAGTTTGGAGACCAACTCAAACGAGGCATTCTTTGAATCCCTAAAAAAACACGAGCAGAAATTCCAACAACTTTATCAAGAGGCTGCAGATGTGGGAAGCAAACTGAAGTACGTAGCCCAATTTGAAAATGGAAAGGCCAAAGTGGGGCTTCAAAAAATTCCGAAGGGGCACGATTTTTACAATCTGGAAGGAAGTGACAATATTGTTTTGTTCTTCACCGAACGATACCCAAATCAACCTTTGATCGTAAAAGGAGCCGGGGCTGGTGCGGATGTCACTGCATCTGGTATCTTTGCCGATATTGTACGAATTGGAAACT
>JANQRD010000211.1 GCA_028284725.1 Allomuricauda sp.
ATACAACATGTGCCGGGGGATTGGGGTGTACTGCCTACGTGGATCTATAAAAATAACCCCTCCCTCCCTGCCTTTAGAAATGAGCGTTACAACATCGACATTCTTGACAAAAATGGAAAGACATGGTACCTTTCGATTGTTGGTGGGCCAGCTGTTGGAACCATTGAATTGGCAACAGATATTTCCGTCGGAGCATCGGTCACCAAGCTCCAGAAGCTATCTCTGTTCTATTTGGGTTCCACCTGTTGCATGGCAGCCCCGATTCCGCCACGATACCATTCAAAAAACACCTTTGTTGAAGTAGGAATTCCGTATTAGAACAAGGTATTTGGTTTTTGCTTCTGCAAGGTATTTGGAATGGTAAGATTCGTTCCCAGACTTTTGTTCAATTTTTCAATAAAATAGGCAGAAAGCAAAGGGGACTCCAGTTCCAAATTCTGATGGACAAAAAAGTGGATGTTTTGAAGCCCCATTTTCTTCCATTGCACCAACCGGTTCACCCAATCATCCAATCTTGGATAATCCGATTCATGATTTGCGCCTACATAACGGATAAAAGCTTCATTATTGGTCAATCGCATATGCATTAAATCCCTTCTGCCAGCGGTATCGACCAAAACATTGGCCATATTACTTTCTTGCAACAGATGGCATAGTTCCTGAGCGACCGTCTCATCGTTGAACCAATCCGTGTGACGAAACTCCAATGCAAGTGGAAACTCTTTAGGCCAATAATTGACAAATTTCTCCACCCTATCCCAATTTTTTGGATTGAAATTGTTGTGCATCTGCAAAAAAATGGTGCCTAGCTTTTCTTTCAGGTTGGAGGTCACCTCTAAATAGCGGTCCGCAATTTCATAAACCTTGTCGTTCAATCTCCGCAAATGGCTGACTTCTTGTGTCATTTTCGGGAAAAACTTAAAGCCTTCCGGGGTTTTGTCATACCATTTTTCATATTGCTCCGCTGGGAAAATTCGGTAAAAGGTGGCATTTAACTCAATACAATTGAACTGCGATGAATAATAGGCCAACTCGTCTTTGGTTCCTCTTGGATAAAAATTCTTCAAATCCTGTCTGTTCCATTTTGCACAACCAACATAAACACTGGTATTCGTATTGGTTTTGGATTTCGAAAGAATCACTTCGGTGTCCGGATGATTTTCCGGAATGGTGAAATCTATAAGTTCTGGGTGCTCAACTCTTCCAAACTTCATAGTACTAATAGGTTTAGGATTCCTCAAAAATAACTTTTACTTAACAGGCTTCCAATTCGACCAATGGTAAAAAAGTGTAACATATTGACTATTTTTAGTACTGATAGCAAAATTCAATTAATAAAACTCATATGAAAAAACTTAGAACTGTGGCATTGTTTTTCATTGCCGCTACTTTCTCGCTACAAGCACAGACTGCTGATGAAATCCTTAAAAATTATTTTGAAAACATAGGAGGCCTGGAAAACTTTAAAAACCTCGAAGGCCTAAAAATGTCCGGTAAGGGAATGCAACAAACCTTTGAGTTCCCCATAGCCGCAATCCAGTTAAAGGATGGGAGACAAATGTTCTCTGCCAATATTCAAGGAAAAGAATTCAAACAACAAGTTTTTGATGGAGAGGTGCTATGGAGCACTAACTTCCTTACCATGAAAGCTGAAAAAAGTGATGCGGAGCAAACGGCAAATTTTAAGTTGAATACCAACGACTTTCCAGATTCCTTCATTGACTACGAAAAAAAGGGATACACGGTTGAACTTCTTGGACAGGAAACTATGGACGGTGCTGAGACCTTTAAGATTAAATTGGTGAAAGAGCCCGTAACGGTTGACGGCATTCAGGAAGACGATGTTTCCTTCTACTATTTCGATACTGAAAATTTTGTCCCCATCGCTGTGGAATCAAAAATTACCTCAGGCCAGGCCAAGGGAAAAATGGCGAAGTCGGTAATGAGCGACTATCAGGAAGTAGATGGGCTTTACTTCCCCTACTCCACATCGCAATATGTTGATGGCAATTTGGTGTTCTCGATGACCATGGAAGATATTGTTCTCAATCCTGAAGTGGACGACACTATTTTTGCGTTTCCAGAGGAAATTGCCGTCGAAGAAGAAGAAAAAAACTAGTATTTCCTTTTCAGAATAACCAAGACCCGCTTAGTCGGGTCTTTTTCTAATACACTTAAAATGAAACAACTACGATACAGCCTACTTGCAGTGGGAATTTTACTTCCGATGCTTGGATTTGGGCAACAGACTTTTGAATCCATCAAAGGGAAGGAACTTTTCGGCGACTTAAAGGCCCGGCACATTGGACCTGCTTTAATGAGCGGCCGAATCAACGATATGGAAGTACATCCAACAAACAGTAGAATCATATATGCGGGTAGCGCGGGTGGCGGCGTTTGGAAATCCAGCGACGCAGGGGCTACTTTCAATCCTATTTTCGATGAACATTGCCAATCCATCGGTTCGGTTGAACTGGATCCCAATGATCCGGATAAAACCATTTATGTGGGTACGGGGGAAACCTGGACCCGTAACAGTGTTTCTGTTGGTTGTGGTCTTTTTAAATCCACAGATGGTGGCGCAAACTGGAAAAAGATTGGGTTCGAAAACTCGGAACGTATCGCTAACGTAATTGTAAATCCAAACAATTCCCAAGAAATCTTCGTAGGAGTTCTTGGTGCACTCTGGGGGGATAACGAAGAAAGAGGAGTCTACAAATCCAGTGATGGAGGTGAGACGTGGGAAAAGCTGCTTTACGTCAATGCAAAAACAGGATGTGCCGATTTGGCCATGGATCCCAGTGATCCTAACGTGTTGTATGCTTCCATGTGGGAATTCAGAAGAACCGCTTGGTCTTTTGAATCAGGGGGGAGTAACAGTGCATTATACAAATCCACTGATGGTGGAAAAACCTGGAATAAGATTCACAACGGATTTCCTGATGGAAGCTTGGGACGATTGGCCATTGCGATCGCCCCATCCAATCCAAAGGTACTTTATACGGTTATTGAGGCAGAAAAAGATGAACGCAAGGGACTGTATCGAAGTGATGATGCCGGTGCAAACTGGAAACAGCTGAACAATGATTTCGGAATAACTGTCCGTCCTTTTTACTTCTCAAGATTGGTTGTAGACCCCAAAGACGAAAATGTGATTGTCAAAGGAGGGTTAACGGGATCGATTTCGAGAGACGGAGGAAAGACCTTTAAAAATTTGGGCAATATGCACTCCGATATCCACGATGTTGCCTTTAGTATCAAAGACTCTGATATCATGTATGTCGGAACTGATGGTGGAGTTTATCGTACTTGGGACGGAGGTACTACGATGGAAATCGTTGAAAACCTTCCGTTATCACAATTTTACCATATCAGCGTGGATGATGAAAAGCCCTATAACGTGTATGGTGGATTACAAGATAACGGTTCCTGGTATGGCCCTTCCTCTTCACCTGGTGGTATAAATGCCCGGGATTGGAACTCCGTAGGTTTTGGGGATGGATTCCGTGTGCTGAGACACTCAACCAAAAACATCATTTATTCTGAAATGCAGAGCGCGGACAATGTTTGGCGGTACGATGCCGACAATAGACTTTTAAAGACCATTCAACCTTTACCGGTTTCTGAGGATGTAAAATTGCGTTTCAATTGGAATCCCCCAATGGCAGTCAGTACGATTCAGCCCAATCGGTTTTATATGGGAAGCCAATTTCTGCATAAATCCGAGGACATGGGTGACACTTGGGAGATTATTTCTCCAGACCTTACCACAAATGATCCTGTAAAGCAGAATCAAGAGGAATCCGGCGGGCTCTCCATGGACAATTCGGGAGCGGAGAACCATACCACTATTTTTACCATAGTTGAATCTCCTTTAGACGAAAAAGTGATATGGGTCGGTACCGATGATGGAAACGTACAGGTGACCCAAGATGGAGGAAAAACCTGGACAAATACCATTGAAAACATTTCAGGTCTCCCAAAAAATACATGGGTCTATCACATCGAGGCAAGTGTCTTCGACAAGGGTACGGCTTATGCTGTTTTTGATGGGCATACGCAAAACGACCAGAATCCATATGCCTATAAAACCACCGATTTCGGGAAGACTTGGAAAAACATAATTTCTGATGATGTTGAAGGATTTGTCCGAAACATTCAGGAAGACTACGTGAATCCCGATTTATTGTTTTTAGGCACCGAATTTGGAC
>JANQRD010000235.1 GCA_028284725.1 Allomuricauda sp.
CATCCTTATTTCCAATGTGGAAATTGATGCTCCAACCGCGGAGGAAATCCACAAATTGTTCTGTGAAGTGGTCATTGCCCCTTCCTATTCTGATGATGCCCTTGAAATTTTGAAAGGCAAAAAGAACCGAATCATACTGATTCAAAAGGAAGTGGCTCTTCCCGAAACGCTGGTCAGAACCTGTTTAAATGGGGTATTGGTCCAGGATAAAGACTTTAAGACCGATTCTCCCGACATTCTGAATCCTGTAACCGATAAAAAACCAGCTCCTCAAGAAATCGAGGATTTGATATTTGCCTCCAAACTCTGCAAGCATACCAAAAGCAACACCATTGTATTGGCAAAGAACAAACAATTGTGTGCCAGCGGAACAGGTCAGACTTCTCGGGTCGATGCTTTAAACCAAGCGATTCACAAGGCAAGATCATTCAATTTTGATCTGGATGGCGCCGTGATGGCCAGTGATGCCTTTTTTCCTTTCCCCGATTGTGTGGAGATTGCTGATAAAGCAGGAATCAAAAGTGTGATTCAGCCAGGAGGATCCATAAAAGATCAGTTGAGCATCGATTATTGCAATGAAAATGGCTTGGCCATGGTGATGACTGGCACCCGGCATTTTAAACATTAATTTTAGTACTTTAGCCGATAAATTTTACAGTTAATCCAAAAAACCGACACTTTTTATGGGATTTTTTGATTTCATGACCGAGGAAATCGCGATTGACCTTGGTACTGCAAACACCCTGATCATACATTTAGATAAAGTTGTAGTTGACAGCCCTTCCATCGTAGCCCGTGATCGGGTGTCTGGAAAAATTATCGCTGTGGGTCGGGAAGCCAATATGATGCAGGGAAAAACCCATGAAAACATAAAGACCATCCGCCCACTGAAGGATGGGGTAATCGCCGATTTCGATGCTTCCGAAAAGATGATCAATATGTTCATCAAGAACATTCCAGCCCTGAAGAAAAAATGGTTTCCACCCGCACTGAGAATGGTCATCTGTATTCCCTCGGGAATTACCGAGGTGGAAATGCGGGCGGTACGTGAATCCGCGGAACGGGTAAACGGCAAGGAAGTTTACTTGATTCATGAGCCTATGGCGGCCGCTATCGGTATTGGTCTGGACATCATGCAGCCCAAAGGAAACATGATTGTGGACATAGGTGGTGGTACAACGGAAATTGCTGTAATCGCTTTGGGCGGTATCGTTTGTGATAAATCGGTGAAGATTGCAGGTGATGTGTTCACCAACGACATCATTTATTATATGCGCACCCAGCATAACCTGTATGTTGGGGAAAGTACTGCGGAAGCGATAAAAATAGAGATCGGCTCAGCTACGGAAGACCTAAAGTCACCACCAGATGATAAATCGATTCAGGGAAGGGATTTGTTGACTGGAAAACCCAAGCAGGTACAGGTTTCGTACCGGGAAATTGCCAAAGCTTTGGACAAGAGTATTTTGAGGGTCGAGGATGCTGTGATGGAGACCTTGTCACAGACCCCTCCAGAATTGGCTGCCGATATTTATAATACAGGAATTTACCTGGCCGGTGGTGGATCTATGTTGAGAGGACTGGACAGAAGGCTTTCCCAAAAGACCGACTTGCCCGTCTACATTGCAGAAGATCCGTTGAGAGCGGTGGTGCGCGG
Source organism: Allomuricauda sp. (assembly GCA_028284725.1). Classification (GTDB taxonomy): domain Bacteria; phylum Bacteroidota; class Bacteroidia; order Flavobacteriales; family Flavobacteriaceae; genus Flagellimonas. The sequence goes on from JANQRD010000235.1 coordinate 1,658, forward strand.
TACGGGAATTGCGCTTAAAAATCTGGAGCGCTATAAAAGTATTTTGATCAAGTAAATCGGTTCACCCCACCGTTTTTGGACCATATAAAGGTACTACGTACTTTTTTAACGATAGGATTGCATGCAACGCATCATCAATTTTATTCTAAGTTACCGAAATGCATTTCTTTATGGTTTCCTGATGGTCATTTCGCTTGCCCTAACGGTAAGGTCACATTCCTATCATCAGTCCAAATTCTTTAACTCCTCCAAATGGCTCACGGGAAACGTCTATGGTTTGGCGGCAAGTGTTTCCTCCTATTTTCAGCTACGTGAAGAAAATGACAGGCTCACCCAAGAAAACCAGCGATTGCGGAACCTGCTCTTCAATGCGGGGGACTCCGAAGGTGAACCAATGGACACGACCAAGATAGATTATGAAGTATTTCGGGCCAATCTGATCAAAAACAGCTTTGCCTCCCCACGAAATTACCTTACCATCGATAAAGGTAGAAATCAAGGGGTTACCCAGGATATGGGGGTAATCACCACGGAAGGCATTCTGGGGATTGTCGAGAATGTTTCTTCCAACTTTTCAACGGTTCAAAGTGTGTTGAACACCAAATCGAGCATCAACGCCAAAATAAAGCATACCAACTATTTTGGTTCGCTTAGATGGGAAGGTGAGGACTACAGGGTGGCACAACTGATCGATATTCCAAGATTGGTGCCGCTGGTAGTTGGAGACACGATTGTAACCGGTGCCATGTCGAGTATTTTTCCAGAGAACATCCCTATTGGCGTGATTAAAAAGTACGATCTCAATGCATCGCGAAGCTTTTACAATATCGATGTGGAACTGTTCAACGATATGGCCAACATCAAAAATGTGTATCTGATCAAGAATAGAAATAGGGAAGAAATAAAGGCGTTGGAAACAACCACAATCAATGAATAGCACTATTATCCTAAATAGTCTTCGGTTTATACTGCTTGTCCTGACCCAGGTATTGATTTTTAACACCCTTAACTTTTTGGGATTCATTAATCCCATGGTCTATGTGATTTTCTTCTATTGGTTTCCCATTAAAGGGAATCGGGCCGTATTTATGTTGACATCGTTCTTTCTAGGGCTAATGATTGATATTTTTTCGGATACCCTGGCGCTTCATGCGATTGCCTCGCTGACTGTGGCCTATATAAGACCTGTAATCATGCGGTTCTGTTTTGGGGTCAATTATGAGTTTCAGAATTTCTCTTTCAAGAATACTACCAAGGTGCAACGGCTTACTTTTTTGGGGCTTCTGGTACTAACACATCAAATGGTCTTCTTTTCACTTGAAATTTTAAGTTTGGCCCACTTCCTATTAATTTTGAAAAAAGTATTTGCAACGGGTATTGTAACTTTGGTGTTGTGTTCGTTGTTCAGTTCGCTTTTCAGTCCACAGACTGAATAAATTGGCAACATCTGCGTTGAAATACATAAGGGGTTTCAAATAAGCATACATGAAAAAACTGCTATTATCTTCCATAATTGTAATTGTCGGGTTTACCTTTATTGGTAGACTCTCTTATCTGCAGCTTTTTCGTTTTTCCCCGGATCAAATTTTGGAAGATCCCGCCATCAAAAAAATATACGATTATCCGGAACGTGGATATATCTACGACCGAAACGGGGAATTGATGGTAGGTAACCAACCCGCCTATGATGTCATGGTAATTCCACGGGAGGTAAAACCTTTGGACACTGTGGAGTTTTGCAATCTTTTAAAGATTGATAAAGCTGACTTTATCTCCAAAATGCAGACGGCGAAACGGTATTCCCCAAGACTCCCTTCGGTATTGGTACCGCAATTATCGAAAGAGGACTATGCCCGACTTCAAGAAAAAATGAGGCATTTTGAAGGATTCTATATTCAAAAAAGATCGTTGCGCTTCTATACTACAAACGGCGCGGCGAATGTGTTGGGCTATATCAGTGAGGTAAACGAATGGGATCTGCAAAACAATCCCTACTATGTTGCAGGTGAGCTAAAGGGAAGAACTGGGGTTGAAAAGCAATATGAGGAAATCCTGAGAGGAAGAAAAGGCGTGATGCATATCCAAAAGGATCGTTTTAACCGCGATATCGGCCCTTATAAAGGGGGAAAACTGGACACTTTGCCCGAACAGGGAAAGGAAATCCATATTACCCTTGATAAAAAATTACAGGAATACGGAGAGCGATTGATGCATGGAAAAAGGGGAGGAATTGTTGCCATTGAGCCCAAATCCGGAGAAATTTTGGCTATGATCTCGGGGCCTACATACGACCCAGCCCTTTTGGTGGGACGGGAACGTTCCAAAAACTATAGCAAACTGCATTACGACACTATTTCAAAACCCACTTGGGACCGTTCCATTTTGGCGGAACCCTCACCAGGATCTCCCTTCAAGACCCTTAATGCCCTTGTCGCCCTTCAAGAAGGGGTATTGGACGAGAAAACCAAATTTAAGTGCTACAACGGTTTTTATGTGGGCAACCAAAAAAAGGGATGTCACTGTGGAGGAGGTGTACGCAATATGAACTCTGGCATCTATCAGTCTTGCAATGCCTATTTTGCTGGGACTTTCCGAAAGATCTTTGAAAAATATCCATCAACCGACGAAGGTATGGATGTTTGGGAAAAGCATATGAAAAGTTTTGGTTTGGGCGGCTATTTGGGTACCGATATCCCTACGGGAAGACCGGGACGTATACCTGGAAAAGCATTTTACGACAAATGGTACGGAGATGGGGCATGGGCATCTTCCACTATCATATCAAACTCGATTGGTCAGGGTGAGGTTGCCGCCACCCCATTACAATTGGCGAATATGACTGCTGCAATTGCCAACCGTGGGTATTTTTACACGCCACACATCATTAAAAGTATTGGCAATACTGGAGCAATCAATCCAAAATATACGGAACCCCGATATACTACCATTGACAGAAAACATTTCGAGCCCGTAATTGAAGGAATGGCCAATGTGTACAAATATGGGACGGCTCGATGGGTGCAGATTCCAGATATTGAAATTGCTGGGAAGACCGGTACCGTTGAAAACTATATACGGGTCAATGGAGAGCGCATGCAGCTTACGGATCATTCCGTTTTTGTGGCGTTTGCCCCGGTCGAAAATCCCAAAATAGCATTGGCGGTATATATTGAAAACGGATACTACGGTGCGCGCTACGCAGGCCATATTGCTTCTTTGCTCATCGAAAAATATATTAAGGGTGAAATCACGCGGAAAGATTTAGAGCAACGTATGCTGGAAAAAACGCTGGAGCACGAGTATGCCAAACCATACAGTGGCGAACCCTTCAAGATTAACGAATATGTCTGGTAGGGGACTCTTTGGAAGAATTGATTGGCTTACTATTTTTCTTTATGCACTTTTAGTGCTCATTGGGTGGATCAATATCTACTCCACCACCCTCAGCGATCCAAACGCTTCCATTTTTGACTTTTCCACACTTTATGGAAAGCAGCTTTTCTTTATTGGAGTGGCTTTCATTGGAATAGTTTTGGTCCTTTTTATTGAAACGAATTTTTTTGAGCGTTTTGCCTCCATATTCTACATTGTGTCACTGGTTCTGCTGGTTGGATTGTTCTTATTCGGAAAGACCATAGCCGGAGCGACCTCATGGTACGATCTGGGCTTTTTCAACCTACAGCCATCTGAGCTGGCAAAGGTCACCACAGCATTGGCATTGGCAAAATACTTGAGCGACATACAAACCGATTTAAAAAACAGAAAGCACCAACTCTATGCCCTCGCCATAATTCTTTTGCCAGCACTTTTGATACTACCTCAACCCGACCCTGGTAGTTCCTTAATCTACTTTTCGCTTTTTTTTGTTCTATTCCGTGAAGGTTTTCCATTGTACTATCTAGGAATTGTATTGGCGATGATCGCGCTGTTCGCAACCACTTTGATGTTTGGGACAGTATGGGTCGGCATTGGTTTGGTCATTCTAACCATATTAACCTTCACCTTTAAAAGGGCTACCGTTAAAATTCCCATACTGCCAGTGGCTGGCGCACTGATCGTTGCATTATTGTTCTCGCTTTCCGTTGGGTTTGTCTATGACAATGTTTTTAAACAACGACACCGTGACCGTTTTGCCCTATGGCTAAGTTTGGAAAAAGACGAGCAAAAGTTAGAAGAAATCAGAAAGACCATCGGGTACAACACCTACCAATCCGAAAAGGCCATTGAATCCGGTGGGTTTTTTGGAAAGGGTTTTTTGGAAGGCACGCGTACCAAAGGTGATTTTGTTCCCGAACAGCACACCGACTATATTTTCAGTTCTGTGGGTGAGGAATGGGGATTTTTGGGAACAGCTACGGTAATTCTACTTTTTTCCATTTTCTTTTTACGGCTGATTTACCTGGCGGAACGCCAAAAAAGGGATTTTAGTCGAATGTATGGTTATGGTGTAATCTCAATTTTATCAATCCATTACTTTGTAAATATCGGCATGGTCATTGGGTTATTGCCCACTATTGGTGTGCCTTTGCCCTTTTTCAGCTATGGGGGATCTGGGCTGATCTTTTTCACCATGCTGCTCTTTATTTTCTTAAAATTGGACTCTAACCGTCTTAGGGATGGCATTTAAAATTCCCATCCTGTAGCATCTACTTCCTGTTCTACTTGTTGTTGCCAAGCGTTGGATTGATTTTCAAAAAAATTGATTCCCGTCATTTTCTCAAGTTCATCAATAGAGGTCAAAAAGGTGTCCAGCCCTTCAAAACTGGGGTCGTTCGGAATAAGAAATGATAGGACTTTCTCTTCATCCATTCGAAAAACAATCTTATAAAATAGTTCTGGGACGTCCACGTCCTCTTCGCCAATCTCGTCCAAACCATTTTCTAGAACCCCTCCGGTTATAATAATCAAATCGCCATATTTTTTGCACCATTTGCGAATTTGCTGTTCTAGCCTGTTCCATACTCCTGCATTGAATTCCCTATCCTGTGGACTAATGTTACTGGTATAAAAAGTTTCGTTGTACGCCTGTTCCGAAAATCGTCGATCACCAGCTGGACAAAGATGTCCCCTATCATAACCGGAGCCTTTGTAGTTGCGCCAATCCGCGGACTTGGTCTTTACCTTTGGGTCTTCAATAAAATAGGGCCGTTTTCTATTGTCTTGCGTAAGATGCTCTCGCTTCAACTCATATGCTACCCACTCCGCTTGTTCATGGGCCTCACTATAGGAAAGTATGAAGTAGTTGTGTTTTACCAGGGTTCCCGCGGTTGAACTGGGCAGAAAGTCGGTATCCACTATATCCGATAAGTTTCCGGTTTCCGAATTTGAATAGGTGGCAGGCGTGTAAAAGTTCTCAAATACCCAAAATCCAACAACGCATACTACAAAAAGTAGGGTGTAGATGGTTCTGTTTTTTCTCCGCGACATTTAATCTTCCGAGTAAAGGGATAGTCTTTCGGTTCTGTGGAAGGTAATTTGAAATACCGAAATCGGTGGTGTTATGGTCGCCTCAAATAGAATTTCCTTGGTACCGTAGTCTATTTCGATGGATTTTCCATACTCACCGCCATTAAAGGCAGTTGCCCCTGGAGAGAACAAAACAGAATTATTGTCCACGATATAGTCCACATCCGAAACGATTCGGGAATAAGTCTCAGCATCCCGTTCCTTGCCATATTGCCAAACCTGCTGAATGCTCATATCATTGACATCTACCTTATACTCAACGGCCCGACTATAAGTTCCTCCCACAAAATTCCGGTTATCACCATTATCAAAGAGCATAACATTGCCATTGGGCATCACCTGGGGCGCATGCTGGTACCAATTCCATTCAAAATCCGGATGATTTTCATCCCCATCCAAAACCAGTCCATTGACAATGGCCGAACCAGTATTGTCCAAGGGTTGTAGCAGGTATTGGGTCAAATCTGTTCCATTGGGCGACAGGCCCCAATCTTCATGTGGCCCCATAATCCAAACCACATCGTTGTCATTGGTAAGTTTGATCATTCCCTGTGTACGTCCCGATATTATGATAGTATCATCATTGGTATCGTAGGTAATAGCATTTACATGTATCCAATCAACGGGGTCATTTATCAAAGTGGTTCGAGTATTGTCCAAAGATTCATTTAGATTCCATTCGTTTATAATCTGTCCCGTATTTCTATCAATTTCGATAAGGTAATCCTCAATGGTAGCCGCCCCCAACTTATTTACCGTCACCAAAAAATTACCATTTGGTTTTTCACTTACCTCATGATGAAAACCAAAACCGGGCATTTCCCAAGTATTTATAATGTTTCCAAAGAGATTTATCTCATAAATCTTATTGGCCCCGGGACTGTTGCTGCCTAAAAAATTGCCAAAACCAAAATAAAAGTTCCCATTGGCCAGACGTTCCATCCCATTATCGAAAAAAAGTGAGTTTAAGGTTTGACTGGAACTAAAATCCAGATACCACCTAATGTCCCCATAGGAGTCAAAGATGAAAGGCCGCTGAGGGGTCATGGAACCAGCGTGCCCAAAATAACTCACCAAGGTCATACCAGCAGCCATTCTATCACGTTCGGCCTTCTGAATGGTAATTTGTGGCATATCTGGAATCAGTGGGGCGGTCTGTACTTGATAGCTTTCCACCCCCAATATGGTTCCCGACGCATCATAAAATGTAATTTCCACAGTGTTATTGAAATCCGCATATAACCCATGAACCGGAATCTGATGGTCCGTAGCAACCGCATCAAAATCTTTGACCACATCGGAGCCTTCCTCATTTTTCCCAAAGACCCGGATACCGATCCTTGTCGCCTCAGAGGTTTCTATGTCTATCAAGGCAGATAAAGGGGCTACACCACTAGGGTTCAGTGTTACATCATCCGAAACAATGATTTGAAGTACGGGACTATCATCGTCAGAGGATTGTTCGGGATCGTTGTCCGAACAGGAAACAAATATTAACATGCATGCCAAAAGAAATGCAACTGAATTAAGTTTTGCCATGGCTTTAACTTTGAGGTTTATGGAAATCTACTAATTGAGCATCTTATCCTTGAATATAGGACAAAAAAAACGACCTATTGGGTATAGGTCGTTTCAATTTCATTATAAATCAAACTTTAACCTTTTACACTTGCCAATTTCCGTTCTGTACTCTTGATGTTGTTCAATTGCAAGTCTTGCAATACATTAACCGCTTCATCCACATAGATATCCTTTGCCAAGTTTTTGTGCCAACGATCTCTTTTTTCTCGAAGTATGGAATCTTTCGTGAACAACTCCGTCTCGTACCGCAATGATTGGAACGTAAGCTGGGAGTCGTATTCTTGAAGACTCTTGAAATGATATGAACGCTTCTTTGCCTGATTCTCCCGCTTTTTGTAGGCATCGTAGTTTAACGAAATAATCGTCTCATCCTGCTGCTCTTTAAGCCATTTTGCGTTTTCCTCAATCAATTTGATGTATTCATTATCGGCCATTCGTTTTTTGCTATTTGAAACCGTAGTCTCAAAATCGATGTAACCATCCCATATTTTGTAGTTGGCTGGGGTAATCTTGTCCCAACCCAGTGGATTTTCTTGATCGCGTTCCCCCAAATCGATATAACTGTACCTATCCGGAACAACAATATCACTTTTTACACCTTCCAATTGTGTGGAGCCTCCATTAATCCTGTAGAATTTTTGGGTAGTCAATTTAATGGCGCCCAAATCTCCATGCTCATTACTTCGTACAATATTATCGAGCGGAATAACATTTTGAACCGTTCCCTTACCAAAAGTCTGCTTGCTTCCTATGACCACAGCACGCTTGTAATCTTGCATCGCTGCTGCCAAAATTTCTGAAGCGGAAGCCGAAAGCTCATTTACCAGGATCACCAATGGGCCATCCCACTGAATTCGCTCATCTTTATCTTCATGCACTTCCTTACGCTGTCCTGAAGACCGAACCTGTACTATGGGACCATCCTTAATGAACAATCCTGCCATTTCAACCACGGTTTTCAAAGAACCTCCTCCATTGTCCCTTAAATCGAGTACAATGCCCTCTACACCTTCTTGCTTTAGTCGCTCTACTTCCTTAGCCACGTCCGTAGCGGCATTTCTTTCGGTGTAGTCTTCAAAATCAACATAAAACTTAGGCAGATGTATTAGACCATACTTATTATCATCCTTCTTAACGGTAGCTGATTTTGCAAACGATTCCTCCAACTGCACTACATCACGTGTAATGGAGATTTCTTCAACGGTACCGTCCACTTTTCTTACTGTAAGGTCGACCACCGTACCTTTAGGGCCTTTGATCAGTTTGATGGCATCATCCAAGCGCATCCCGACGATGTCGATGGGCTCCTCACCATCCTGACCTACTTTTAGAATCTCATCCCCTACTTCCAAACTTTGTTCTCTCCAAACCGGTCCTCCTGAGATGATTTCCATAACCCTGGCGCCTTCAGGCTTCTTTTGTAACCGTGCACCGATACCTTCAAACTTACCTGACATTCCAATGTCGAATTTTTCCTTGTCGTCCGGTGCAAAATAAAAGGTGTGGGGATCAAATTCATCCACGATAGTGTTGATATATTGCACGAACCAGTCCTTTCGCTCTAGGTCATCGATAAAATCAAAGAACTCATCCAGGGTATTTTTGGTATTTTCCCTGGACTCTTCTTCCAGTGCTACCTTATCAATCGTTCCGGGAAAAGAATTAAGTGTCAACGTTGCAGTCACTTCACTGGTGCTTTTATCTTGTTTTGCCTCAGCTATGCGGTTTTCAACCTTATTATCGAAAACACCTAGTGTATTGTACTTCAATTGTTTTCTCCACCGCTCTTTCAATTGCTTTTTGTTTGAAGCAAAGACTTGATCTTTATAATCGATGTTGATGGTTTCTGCAATAGCATAATCGAAAGGCTCGGAAAGCACTTCCTTGTAAATTTCCTTGGCCTCGTCCATACGCTTCATCAAACGTTGGTAGACCACATTGAAAAAAGTGATTTCGGTATTTCTAATCTCATCATCGATCATAAATCGGTACTTTTCAAAATCCCTGATATCACTTGCGAGGAAATATCTTTTGGTGGGATCCAGAATATCGATGAAATCATCAAAAACATTGGAGGAAAAACTGTCATTCAAATCCTTGGGCTCATAGTGCCCCCGTTCCAGCACATAGGTGATCAAATCCAACAACAACTTGTCCTTGTCGTCATTTTCAAAAGATTTGTTGGTGAAACTGCATGAGGCAACCGCAACAAGGATTACCAGCAATGCTAGGGTGAAGTTCTTTTTCATAAATATGGTCTTAATTTGGGATCTAAATAGTTTGATGGCACGTTGCCTAATCTTCATTAAATCCATCTCCGTCTCTATTTGTATGAATTCCCTAAGATACTGAAAAAACCGTGCCATTTCAGTACCCCGCGTTTAATTTTTTGTTAAACGGCCAAGGTATCATATCCTTATGAAAAACGTATTTTTATGCCAATAATTATACAAAATGAAAAAACCGCTTATCCTGGTTACCAATGATGATGGCATTACGGCACCAGGACTCAGGGCACTAATCAGCACCATGAAGGAGATTGGAGACGTCATCGTTGTGGCACCGGATAGCCCACAATCGGGTATGGGACATGCCATAACGATCGATAATACACTCTACTCCAAAAAAGTGGTCATCGATCAAGAGGAAGGTGCCCCCAGCGAGTATAGTTGCAGCGGAACCCCCGCAGATTGTGTAAAGTTGGCACTTCAAGAAATATTGGATCGCAGGCCCGACATCTGCGTAAGCGGTATCAATCACGGTTCCAATGCGTCAATCAACGTAATTTATTCAGGAACCATGAGCGCAGCCATTGAAGCAGGTATCGAAGGTGTTCCTGCCATTGGTTTCTCACTTTGCGACTATTCATGGGAGGCCGATTTTAAGCATTCCCTTAAATCCGTGAAAAGAATTGTCAGTGAGGCACTGCAACATGGAATTCCAGAGGGGACTGTACTCAATGTAAACATTCCCAAAACGGATGCAGAGCCCAAAGGAATAAAGGTTTGCCGGCAAGCCCGTGCCAATTGGAAAGAAAAGTTCGACAAGCGCAAAAGTCCCACTGGAAAGGACTATTATTGGTTGACCGGGGAGTTTGAATTGTTGGATGAAGGGGAAGATACTGATGAATGGGCACTTGCTCATGGTTATGTTTCCGTTGTTCCAACACAATTCGACCTCACGGCGCACCAAGTCATTCCACAAGTAAACAACTGGAGCCTAAATGAACACTAAAAAAGAGATTTTAATCGGGTTGGCAGTGGGCATCATAGCCAATACCCTTGGCACGCTGCTGTATATTTTACTTTTTTCCGATTTAGGGATTGCAGAAACATACAATGCTGCTGTGGCCCAGGGCCATGTTGGTAGTCTACTTGCATTGGGAGCCATTTTGAACCTCGTTGCCTTTTTTGGTTTTCTACGCCTGAAAAGGGATCATCGGGCAAGAGGGGTACTGATAGCCACATTGATCACAGCTTTGATAATTTTGTACTACAAAATCTTTACTTAACCGTATTGAGGGATGTTGAATTGGATTTTTGAATGAAATATTACATTATTGCCGGAGAGGCTTCCGGAGACCTTCACGGTTCCAACCTAATCAAAGCCCTTAAAAAAAGGGATGCCGCCGCGAACATTCGTTGCTGGGGCGGAAATTTGATGCAAGAAGCCGGTGGACATTTGGCCAAACACTACAAGGACATGGCCTTTATGGGGTTTTTGGAGGTCATTAAAAACATCCCCACAATTTTTAAGAATATCGCCTTTTGTAAGGAAGACATCCAAAAGTTCCAGCCTGATGTTGTCATTTTTATTGATTTTTCAGGATTTAACCTTCGAATTGCCAAGTGGGCCAAGGAAAATGGATTTAAGACCAACTACTACATTTCGCCCCAAATATGGGCTTCCCGTGAGGGCAGGATCAAAAAAATAAAGCGGGATATCGACAATATGTATGTGATACTTCCCTTTGAGAAGGATTTCTATGAGAAAAAACACAACTATCCCGTTCATTTTGTGGGACATCCGCTCATTGATGCCATTGAAAACACAAAAATCGTGGACGAATCTACTTTTCGAAGTGAAAATAGTCTAGATCCCAACAAACCCATCATCGCCCTTTTGCCCGGTAGTCGGAAACAGGAAGTGCAAAAAATGTTACAGGTAATGCTCTCCGTACGCTTCGATTTTCCCAATTACCAGTTCGTCATCGCGGGCGCTCCCAGCTTAACAGATGATTTTTACCACCCATTCCTAAAGGGAGATACCGTAGGCTACGTTTCCAATCAGACCTATGCCCTGCTGACTTACGCCCATGCTGCATTGGTCACTAGTGGCACCGCCACCTTGGAGACCGCACTTTTTCAAATCCCTCAAGTCGTTTGTTACAAAGGCAATTGGATTTCGTACCAGATCGCCAAACGCATTATTACGCTGGATTACATTTCATTGGTCAATTTAATAATGGACAAGGAAGTTGTGAAAGAATTGATTCAGGGAGACTTGACCACCAAAAACTTGAAACAGGAGCTTGGCAAGATTGTTGAAGGTCCACAACGTGAACGCATTCTTGACGACTATCAAATCCTAAGAAAAAAATTAGGCGGAAAGGGCGCCAGTCAATTGGCTGCCAATTTAATTGTAGAAAATGTTTAATTTATGGCCATAAGTTCCAAAACCTACTTTTAAATGCTACGAAAAGTCCTGTATCTTCTTGTTCTTTTGATGTTATTTGGCTGTGGCGCCAAAAAGAAAAGAACGTACAGCAAAACACGTACGGTAACGGTTGAAGGCTCTACTGAAGAAGTTGAGGCACCAAAAAAATCCAGAAAAGAAGAAAAGAAAAATGAAAAGGCTGCCGCAATTATTGAGACGGCAATGACTTTTTCTGGTACCCGCTACAAATTCGGGGGCATGACCAAAAGCGGTATGGACTGCTCCGGACTTGTGTTCGTGTCGTTAAAAGAAAATGACATCATTTTTCCCAGAGTCTCCCACTTAATGGCGGAAAAAGGAAAACGCATCAAGGTGCGGGAAGTACAAAAGGGAGACCTACTTTTTTTTAAGACCAGTAAAAGCGGTAAGCGCATCAACCATGTCGGGTTGGTCGTTGACGTTGAAGGCAATGATATCAAATTTATACACTCCACAACCTCAAGGGGTGTAATCGTCTCTTCCCTTCGGGAAGGATTCTGGAATTACTCGTTTGTAAAAGCCATGCGGATTTTATAGTGCGCTTTTTTGATTTTGTATCGGTAAAACTGACCATCTGCCTTGTCAGTGGCATTGTCTTGGGGTATTATTTGGAAATATCACCTCTAATCCCCTTTTGCATAATTCTGGTGATACTTCCCTTTTTGTTTTGGGCTAGCACCGGGCAAGGCCGAAGAGGGTTTCCTTATTTTGAATTACTTACCATTCTCAGTGTGGTTTTGCTAGGGGTTTTTGTGGTGAATTTGGCCCAATCCAAGAGCCTTGAACGGCATTACGGCAATATTGATTTAAGCGAAGCAAAGCTTTGGAAGCTTAAAATCAGGGAAGTTTTGAAACCCAACCAATTTTCGGACAGTTACACAGCCAAAGTTCAATCTGTCGATGGGAAAAGAAGTGAAGGAAAAATTATTTTGAGAATCCGTATCGATTCTTTGACCGAAAAATTGAAGGTCGATGACGAGTTACTTCTATTTTCCACCGCAAGTTCAATTCCTCCGCCATTGAATCCCCACCAATTCAATTACAAGGATTTTCTGGAAAAGCAGGGCATTTATTACCAAATTCAAGCTGATTTCCCAAAACTTCAACGCAAAGCGAATCCTTCAACGACGCTTTTAGGTGCGGCTTCAAATTTTAGGGAGCACATTATTACCCGATTGAAGCGTGAATCCTTTGGTGAGGATGAATTGGCCGTCATCCAGGCTTTAGTTCTGGGTAAGCGGGATGACATCTCCGAGGAAGTCTATGACGATTACAAAAATGCAGGTGCTGTCCATATTTTGGCGGTTTCAGGACTTCATGTGGGCATTTTGTTGTTGCTTTTGCAGTTTTTGTTGACCCCGCTTGAAAAACTACCGAAGGGCAAGACGCTAAAATTAGTGTTTGTGGTATTGTTGCTTTGGGGCTACGCTTTTATTGCTGGACTCTCTCCGTCAATCGTACGAGCGGTGACCATGTTCACCTTTGTGGCCTATGCCATGTATTTAAATCGACCTACAAATTCGTTCAACATCGTAACGCTGTCCATGTTCTTTATTTTGTTGGTCAAACCTTTATTTCTATTTCAAGTAGGATTCCAAATGAGCTATGCTGCTGTATTTGCCATTGTTTGGATCTATCCCAAGCTGCAACGATTTTGGTTTCCTGAAAATGTCATTGTTCGGAAAGCCTGGCAATTGCTAGCAGTGAGTATCTCAGCGCAATTGGGGGTGCTGCCGATTAGTCTTTTTTATTTTCATCAGTTTCCGGCGCTCTTTTTCATTTCCAATTTGGTGATTGTGCCTTTTTTGGGCATTATTTTGGGAATGGGAATTCTTGTCATTGCACTATCCTTATCAGGTTTTATCCCAAAATTTCTGGTGATGGCCTATGACACAATTATTTGGACAATGAATTCCATTGTGGCATGGGTGGCCGAACAGGAACGTTTTGTTATAAAGGATATTCCTTTTGATGCAGTACAATTGTTGCTGGGTTACTTTATCATTATCATGACAGTGCTATTTTTATCCCAACCCAAATCGAAAAGTGTGATGTTTTTGCTGACGGGAATTATTGCATGGCAAGGATGGAGCATTTGGAATCAATTTCAACTACGGGAAAAAGAAGTCATCATATTGGCGCATCAAACCAAAAACACCGTTTTACTCCATCAAACCGGTGGGAAGCTGCATCTATTTACTTCGGACACTGCACGAACCCAAAGACTCGTTAAAAATTATACCGTTGCCGAACGCATACAGTCCGTCTCAGAAGATTCATTGAAAAACAGCTATAACATCAACCAAAAGGAACTGTATGTCATGGATAGTTTGGCTATTTATCCAAACAAAAAAGAACTTGACTATATATTGCTGACCCAATCCCCAAAAATCAATTTGGTTCGATTGCTGGATTCGTTGCGCCCGAAAATGGTGCTTGCAGATGGCAGTAATTACAAAAGCTACATCCACCGTTGGAAAATTACCTGTGCCAAAAAAGAAATCCCTTTTCACTATACTGGTGAAAAGGGATTTTATGTTTTTGAGTTGAATGAGGACTAGTGGACGTTGCCCATCAATCGTTTCATTAGTGGTCCGAATATCAGCACAAGCACACCCGATACTAGGGCATATTTGGCAATCAAACTAAAACCTCCCAAATAAATATCAAGGGTGTCAAAACCACCTACATTGCTATCCGTACTTTCTATCGCCAACTGTTTGGAAATGAACCCAACAATCTGAAATGCGAAGGCAGAAGATAAAAACCAAACCCCCATCATAAACGCAACGATTCGTTTTGGAGAGAGGTCAGTGATTTTGGACAATCCCACCGGAGACATGAACAATTCCCCCACTGAAATCAAGAAATAGAGCAGTAGAAGATATGAGAAAGGAACCATCCCATTTTCATCGGCACTACCTCCACTTAGGGAAACTACATAAAAGGCCAAACCAGCGAAAATCAATCCCATTCCAAATTTATAGGGCGTTCGCGGATTCGACTTTCTTTTGGCCAACCACGTCCACATAATGGAAATAGGAATGGAAAGAATCACGATAAACATCGAATTCAATGCATTCGTTTGGCTTGCATTGATGAGGGACAGATTCACATTTCGAGCAGCAAAAAGTGTAATTACACTACCGTGTAATTCGTGGAAACCCCAAAAAATGGTCATAAAAAAGGTAATCAAAAGCGCCATGAACAGTTTTTTACGTTCATCCATGGTTGCCTTAATCATGATGGTTGCCATATATACAATGACAGCTACCCCGATGATATAGAACAAAAGATTAACGATGTTCGTGTCTTCAAAAGTAGTTCCCTCGCCCCCCAAGGACTTGTAAGAATACAGGAGGTAAGCAATCAATGGTGCTGCAAAGAATGCCAATATCCGAACCAATTGGTGTTGCGGAATGCCCATGATTCTTTTTTCATACACCTCAACGCTTGGTGGCTTACCCCCATCACCAAAAACATTCTTTCTTATCCCACTCCAGAAGAAGAGCAGTCCTGTTAACATTCCTATCCCCGCAAGTCCAAAACCGTAGTGCCATCCGTAGGTTTGACCCAACCATCCACACAATAATGGAGATATGAACCCACCGATGTTGATTCCCATATAAAATATGGTAAAACCAGAATCTTTTCGAGGGTCTCCCTCTTTATACAATGTCCCTACAAATGTTGAAATATTGGGCTTGAAGAAACCGTTTCCAACGATGATAAAGGCCAGGGCCAAAAAGAAGGCGATATTGTTTTCGATGGCCAGAACAAAGTGTCCCAATGCCATTAAAATCCCACCCAAAAAGATGGACGCGCGCATCCCCAAAATAGAGTCCGAAATCTTCCCTCCAATAACTGTGGAAGCGTAGACCAACGATCCGTAGGAAGCGTAAACGGCCGCAGCAGCATAATCCCTTGTTGATAGAGCTTCGAACACGACATTGACCATGTACAGGGTAAGCAGGGCACGCATGCCATAGAAACTGAACCGCTCCCAGAGCTCTGCGAAGAACAAATAGAACAGCCCCTGTGGATGCCCCAAAAGCTGCTTTTCGTTGGTTGGTTTTACAATATCAGACATATATAAAAAGTTTGGTTACAAATTTTCTTTGACGAAGTTGGTCATCATGGTATACAGATGCAATCGGGTGTTACCCCCATAAATTCCGTGGTTTCGGTCGGGATAAATGGCCCAATCGAATTGCTTGTTCGCTTGGATCAAGGCCTCGATCATACGCATGGAGTTCTGCACATGCACATTGTCATCCCCTGAGCCATGCACCAACAAGTACTTTCCCTTTAAAAGTTCAGGATAATTGAAAGGTGAGTTTTCATCATAACCACTTGGGTTCTCCTGTGGGGTCTGCATGTAACGTTCCGTATAAATGGTATCGTAAAACCGCCATGAGGTGACCGGAGCTACAGCAATCGCCATTTCAAACACATCACTTCCTTTCAGTAAGCAGTTGGTGGACATAAATCCACCGTAGCTCCAACCCCAGATTCCCGTTCTGGTCTCATCAATATAGGGAAGTTCACTCAGTTTTTTAGCTGCCGCTATTTGATCCTCTACTTCGTATTTGCCCAATTCTTTCTGGGTCACTTTTTTGAAATCCCTTCCCTTTAAACCTGTTCCCCGGCCATCAATACAAACAACAATGTAACCCTCTGATACCAACATTTGATGCCAATAATCATTGGAACCGAACCAGCGGTTGGCCACCTGCTGTGAACCTGGGCCACTATATTGGTACATAAAAAGTGGGTATTGTTTGCTTTCATCAAAATCCACAGGTTTTATCATGTACATGTTCAGGTCATTCCCATTGATGGAAATTGTGGAAAATTCCTTTGGGCTCAGTTCATATCCCTCCAATTTGGCGTCCAAGACCGAATTGTCCTTAATGTCTTTTACCTTTTTACCGTTGGATGACTTGTGCAAGGCAAATTGATAGGGCATCACCGCACTCGAAAAGGTGTTGATGAAATAGGTGTAATCGGCACTGAAGGCCGCAGCTTTGGTTCCTTCTTCGGTGGTCAGCCTTTTCTTTCCCTTACCATTGCTGCCAATGCTGTAGACATCCCGATTGATCGAACCATTTTCTGTGGACTGGTAATAAATCCGACCCCTTTTGGCATCATATCCATAATAGTTGGTCACTTCCCAAGGCCCCTTGGTTATTTGGTTTTTCAATTTACCATCGCCATTGTAAAGGTAGATGTGGTTGTTCCCATCCGTTTCACTCGTCCAGATAAAACTATCATCCTTCAAAAAAGTCAGGTTGTCCGTAATATCGATATAGGCAGCATCTTTTTCCTCCAATAACAGGCTCACTGAATTGTCAGCGGCGTTGACCTTCTGCAATTTCAAAAGATTTTGGTGTCGGTTCATCACCTGCACGCTCAAGGCATTCGGATTGTTCATCCATTTAATGCGTGGAATGTAATACGCCTCACCCAAATCCACATTTGAAATTTTATTGGAAGCAACATCATACATGTGCAAAGAAACCTTGGCGTTTTCCTCTCCAGCTTTTGGATACTTAAACTCATATTGAAATTGGTACAGATCCTGTCCATACACATCCATCGAAAAATGAGGCACATTGGTCTCATCAAACTTTAGAAAGGCAATTTTGGTTCCATTGCTGTTCCATTCAAAAGCACGTACAAAAGCGAACTCCTCCTCGTACACCCAATCGGTTACACCGTTGATAATGGTTCCTATGTTCCCATCGACAGTAATTTGTTTTGTGCTTTTTGAGGCAACATCAAAACTATAGATGTTGTTGTCCAAGACATACGCCACTTTGGAACCGTCCGGAGACAACAAAGGTTCCTGAATTTTAGCATCAGAAACCTTGGTAATGTTTTTAGTTGCGGTGTCGTATACGTAGTAAATCCCCAGGCGCGAACGTCTGAAAATGGGTTCGATTTCGGTGGCCAACAATACTTTGGACTCATCCTTACTAAAGGTATAGGAACTAAAGTAGGGTACTTCATCCGAAGAAGCCACAATGGTCTCTACCTTCTCCAAGGACTCATAGTCATATTTATCCAAGCTACTTGAGCGGGGAGAACGGTTGAAGTTTAAAATGGTGTACTGCTTCCCATTTTTCATTGATCGAAGCACATCCATACGCTCTGTTCTAAAGGCACCTCCCCAAATGTCTTCGAGGGTAATTTTTTTCTTTTGGGCTATTGATGGGGTTAAAAAAGTAAAAGTAAGTAAGAGCAGGAGGAGCTGTTTTCCCATGGAAGTTATAAATTGATTAAAAACTGTCAAGTTTACTAATATTTATCCAAAATTTAAACTTTACTGTTGCAATTGTAACAAGAATTGGGCCGGAATAAGCATGGTTCAAGAGGTCAAAGTCGCATTATCCTTATATTTGAATCCTTTAACCAGACACTATGGACACTCCCGTTGAAGGGTTTTCAAAACTCTCCAAGGCCGAAAAAATAGATTGGATCGCATCCAACTTCACCAAAAATCCAGAACAGACCAAACAATTGCTCGAGCGTTATTGGAATACCGATAAGGGGGTACAGAAATTGCACGACGAGTTTATTGAAAATACCATTTCCAACTATTACCTGCCCTTTGCCATTGCCCCCAATTTTTTGATCAATGACAAGCTCCATGCAATACCGATGGCCATTGAGGAAAGTTCCGTGGTGGCCGCTGCCAGCAAAGCTGCCAAGTTCTGGTTGTCGCGCGGCGGGTTTAAGACGGAGATCATAGGAACCGAAAAAGTGGGACAGGTTCATTTTATTTTTAAGGGAGAATTTGAAAAACTTGAGCGTTTTTTTGAAGAAGTTAAAGAGGATTTTGTACAAGATACGGCCTCCATCACCCGAAGTATGGAAAAACGTGGAGGGGGTATTAGTGACATCGAGCTAAGAAATCAGGACGATAACATTGAAGGCTATTACCAACTCCATTGCACGTTTGAGACCCTGGATGCCATGGGAGCTAATTTTATCAATTCATGTTTGGAGCAATTCGCCAAAACCTTGAAGGAAAAAGCCGCTTCGTACGACAATTTCACGGATGCTGAAAAAAATATCGAGGTGGTTATGAGCATCCTTTCCAACTACGTTCCCAATTGCAGGGTAAAAGCAGAAGTAAGCTGTCCCATCGAAGCACTTAACGAGGATGATTTGGCACCGGAGGAGTTCGCCCAAAAAATGATTCAGGCGGTCAGGATAGCTGAAGCCGAGCCCCATCGAGCCGTTACCCATAACAAAGGAATCATGAATGGTATTGATGCCGTGGTGCTGGCCACAGGAAACGACTTTAGGGCAGTTGAAGCGGGAGTACATGCCTATGCGGCCAAAGAAGGCAAATATACCAGTCTCACCCATGCCATAATTGAGGGGGATGTTTTCAGATTTTGGATTGACGTTCCGTTGGCACTGGGTACCGTAGGTGGACTCACATCGCTACATCCATTGGTAAAATTGGCTTTGGAAATATTGCAAAACCCCTCCGCTGAGGAATTGATGCAAATTGTAGCTGTAGCCGGACTAGCCCAAAACTTTGCCGCCCTGCGATCTTTGGTGACCACGGGCATTCAAAAAGGGCATATGAAAATGCACTTGATGAACTTGCTCAACCAAATGGGTGCCACGGAAAGCGAAAAACAGCAATTGGTCAATCATTTTAAAAACCAAACTGTGACCAACGCCTCGGTAAAGGAAGCACTCCAAAAGATCCAGTCGCAATAATGCAAAAAGAGTTCTACAGCAACGGCAAATTGCTACTGTCTGGAGAATATGCCATTTTAGACGGTGCACTTGGACTCGCTATACCAACCAAATACGGACAATCATTAAAAGTCACCCAAACCAATTCCGGGCTTTTGGAGTGGACAAGTTTGGATGAAAAGGGAACCACATGGTTTTCGGCTGCCTTCCAATTGGAAAACCTATTCGTGAAGTCTTCTTCGGATGCGAGCATTGCTGAGACTTTGAGACAACTTTTGATTGAAGCCAAGACGCAAAACACAGCTTTCTTACAAGGTAATTCAGGTGTTGCAGTGGAAACCACACTGACTTTTCCAAGATCATGGGGTTTGGGGACTTCGTCTACTTTAATCAACAATATTTCACAATGGGCCAAAATTGATGCCTACCAATTACTTTGGAATGCATTCGGAGGCAGCGGTTATGATATTGCCTGTGCGCAGCACAACACTCCATTG
>JANQRD010000253.1 GCA_028284725.1 Allomuricauda sp.
AGGTTCTAAACCTTCTGGCCTTGACCAATCTTCGATATCCCAACATACTTTTCTCTCGCGGCATGACTTTAATTTACAGGTTCAACGGGTTGATGGCCAAACTCTTAAACAGCATTGCCTTTGTATAGAAAAACTTGTTCTGCACCTCATTCTGCTTAAGGAAAGCATCGATGAGACTACTTTCCCTTGAATTGATCAAAAACAAGGAACTTTCCCCAAAGCTAAATTTTCGTTCTTCTGCAGACAAAAGTGCCCCATAGTCTCTCACAATATTGGCTATCAACTGATTTTGTGTTGTGTATGAGTCCAATTCCCGATAAATGGCCAGCACCTTGTTTTGAATTTCAATAAAGGCATTATCTCTTTCAAACTCTGCATCCCTCAGCTTAAACTTTGCCAATTTCAGGTCCCCACGTTCCTTCCGAAGAAACAATGGAAAACGAAACCTTACCCCACCCTTGTAGTTTTCTGTGACAAAAGAGTTGATTTCATCTGGGGTTTCCGTCAGAAAATTGTATTCCACATCCAGCTTAGGCAAAAGCTTGTTCGCTTTCAACCTTTTGTCCACCACTAAGCCATCAATTTTATAATCCAACGAACGTAGTTTTGGATGATTATCAATGGTAAAACTGTCCAGCGGACGGCCCATGATCTCCAAAGTGGAATCTATATCACGCTCAACACTTGCATCAGGAATCACCCCAGGTTGCAGTTCCACAGGGATGTCGTTGATCCATAAAAAGTTGGATAGCTCCAAAGACCTTTTCATCAGCTTTACATTGGCCTGCTCAAGACTCAATGCCCGATTCTGTACTGCGATCTTTGCTTCCACTGTATCGATTACGGCAATATCACCTGCCAGCGCGCTTTGTTTTATTCCTTGGAAGCGGACCTCGGCATTGCGCAAAAAATCCTTAAAAATCTCTGCATCCTGATATGCCCTCAACCAATCGAAATAGGCCAAGGAAGCTTTGTACAAGATTTCGTTGACCAATAAATCCTGATCTGCCTTGCTCTGCTCACGGAAAAATTTGGCCTTTCGCAGGGTCGCCATACGCTCATTGATCCAAAAACCCTCGCCCAACGACATGGATATTCCTGCACTATAAAGCCCGTCATCGGGCACAGTTTCGTCACGATTGAGAAAAACACCTTGGTTTTGTTCAAAATTTCCCTTCAACTCAATCCCAAACCAGGTAGGGACTTTAAAGGTAGTGTTCAGCCTATCCCAATATTCATCACCTTTAAAATCCTTTCTATCATAATCCACCTCTATCTTTGGGTCAAAGCCCCCTCGAGCCTTCATTAAATTTGCCTGCCCGATAGGTATGGCCAACTGGGCCTGTTTAGCCACTGGATGGTACTTTTTGACATACCCCAAATACTCTTTAAAATTGAGTAGGGTTGTATCTTGCTGACCATGGGCTCTCCAAAGGACAGACATCAACAAGACTGTCAAAAAGAGAATGCCTGGTCTATTTTTTTGCAACATCGGAGGTTCCGTTTTCAGGTTGATAATAATTTGGAGGGAAACCATTGAGTTGCCTCCAAAGCTCGAACCAAATGGGCACATCTTCCAAGAGGGCAATGGTATTTGCCCCAGACCCAACTCGCAGGTCTTTGGGCCATGGCACATCTTCCTTGTCCGGAGCTAAAAGTATTCGATATCTTCCATTATCACTGATAAAAGTCTCTATGGCAACCACTTCCCCCCCAAAGGTTCCGAAGGAAACGTTGGGCCAGCCACTGAACACAATCGCGGGCCAACCATCAAATTGAATACGGACCTTTTCACCCAAATGAATCAGTGGAAGGTCAATGGGCTCCACAAAGGTTTCGACCGCCATATCATAGTCCGATGGCATAATCCCCACCAAACGATCACCCTCTTTAAAGGTTTCACCGATACCGGATTGCAACGCTTTGTTGATAAAACCGCTCTGCGGGGCCCTGATGTAAAGCAAGTTGTTTCGTATTTCGTAATTGGTGTACTCATTCTCCAACTTGGTCACCTGGGCCTCTGAATCAAATTGATTTGATTGCGCGGTGAACATGTCGCTACGTGCCTTTGAGATTTTGTCGGTGTACTCAGCCTGTATCCTGTTAATCTCAACCTGGGCATTGATGACATCGTTCTTGCTCGCCAACAGTTTGTTTTCCTGTGATATCAATTTGGCCTGAGTCTCCTGGAGCTTGAGACGCTTCTCTTCCACATCGGTAACGGCCTTTAGTCCTTCTTTCTCCAATTGCACCGTTCGGTTATATTGTCGCTCTGCAATGGTAATATTTGTCTTTGCCGCTTCCAGATCTATACTGTCGCTCTGCACCTTCAACTTGGATTGTATGAGCTTGTTCCTCGCTTGCTCCAGCTTGAGTTGCCGCTCATTCGACAGTGCCCCAATCTGTGTGCTGAGTGCCTTTACTTTCTCCTGATAGGAGGTTACGGCCATGGATTTTGCTTTGATCTGCTGCCCTGTCCGTTTTACCAAATTCGGATCAAAGTATTCACTCTTAATCTCCGATATGTGTAAAATGGTGTCCCCTTTACTCACAAAATCCCCTTCCTTCACATACCACTTTTCAATCCTACCTGGAATGGGGGACTGAATGGTCTGGGGACGCTGATCCGGTTTTAGCGTTGTAAGATATCCCTTGCCGGTAATGTTCTGGGTCCAGGGCAAAAACATTACAATAAAGGCAATGATAAAGAACGCAGCCAAAAATCGATTGAAATGCTTATAATGCCTTTTGTGGAATACCTTGACCCCGGCTTTATAGCCGGTAATATCCACTTTCTGGTTCAATTTATTGGGTGATATATTGAGCATGACCTTATTATCTTTCGTTAATCAATTTTCCGTTTTCAATGGTAATGATACGCCCACATCGTTCTGTCCATTTTGGATTTTCACTTACAATGACCAAGGCCCATCCATTGGCGGGATCTGTCAAAAAGTCCATAATTTTTTCGGCCTCTTTTTCCCCGAATTGATCTAGCGGGTCTTTAAGAATGAGAAGTTTAGGCCTTCTTACAATACTCCTTGCCAAAACAATTTTCTTCGAAATGGTGTATGGAATCTGCCTTCCCTCTGGGTATAGTATGGTATTCAATCCTTGGGCCTGTTCTTTTACAAACTTCGTAAGTCCAGTATTTTCCATGGCCCAGTATATGTCTTCTTGGGAAATATCTTTGTTCCCAAAGGTGATATTGTTCAAGATCGTTCCCTCAAACGGTGATTCCTCACTTAGTGATTGTCCCAAATGGGAGCGATAATAGTTCAGGTTCAAGCCTTGAAGGGCGACATCGTTTACAAAAATTTTTCCCTGATCGGGCTCAATAATACCTGCTATCAGTCGTAATAAAGTGGACTTCCCTGAACCACTGGGTCCCTGTAACAAAATGGTACAGGATGGGGTAATGGTCAACGAAATATTGTCGATAATCTTCTTATCACGGTCGGGCACATCGTATGAAACCTCATCAAGCTCCACTACAAAGCCTTCGTTCTCGGCAAAAGGTCTTTCTCCATCTTGTGGCTCCAATTCCTTGTCCACTACCTGACCTAGTTTTTCCAATGAGGTCAACAAATCGTAAAAGGTCTCCAGTCCGAGAATCAATTTTTCTACGGAACTGATTACTAAAAGGATAATGATTTCAGCCGCAACAAACTGGCCGATATTCATTTCTTGATTCAACACCAATAACCCACCGATCAACAATAATCCAGCAGTCACCAGAACCTTGAACCCGATCATTTGGATGAATTGTAGCACCAGAACCCTAAAGTGGCTCTCCCGCGCATCGAGGTAATCCGCAACCAATGTGTCATTCTTATCAATGGCGTGGGTCGTTTTCCCAGAAAGTTTAAAGCTAACTATTGATCTGGCGATTTCCTGAATCCAATGCGCCACCTTATACTTGTTTTTAGACTCGTCCAAACTGGTCTCCAAACCCCGTTGTGCCGTAAACTTGAATACCATATATATTAATACTAACAAAAGCAGTCCGTAGATGATGAAGAAGGGATGATAGAACGATAAAAGCAAGAGTCCGAAAACAATTTGCAATAGGGCTGCTGGAAAATCGATCAAAATTTTTGCAAGCCCCTTTTGAACGGTCAGCGTATCAAAAAACCGGTTTGCCAACTCTGGCGGGTAGTAGTTACGCAACTGGCTCATCTTGATTTTCGGGAATCGATAGGTAAACTCGAAAGATGCCCTTGTGAATATTTTTTGCTGCACATTTTCAATAATACGTATCTGCATCAATTGAAGGGTACCCACAAATCCAACTCCCAAGGTGACAAGTATCACCAACATAATCCAAGAGGTGCTTACTTGCGCTCCCTGAATCAGGTTAATGATGGCCTGTATTCCCAATGGAAGGGAAAGATTGACCAATCCTGCGAAAACCGCGTAATAAAATATTTGAAAGATGTCTTTCTTATCCAATGCCAGCATGCCCATAAGGCGCTGCCAAGCTGTAAGAATGTTTTTAGCCATCAGCTTTTGGTTTTAGGGCCCTAAAGACCAGGTCAGTAAAGTATTGGGTGGGTGTGGTGATTTCGTTGCAGTCGGTCAACATCGGAAAATGCTCACGTAAAAAATATTGGTGCAACGATCCTTCCAGCACTGTACTGGCCAAGCTCGAAGGGTAAGGATAATCTTCGTCCCAAGCAACAATCATGTCATGAAGACGGTTCACCAATCTTTTGTAAATTACAAAATAGCCATCCTTATTTTCTCTATCCACTTCCTTGGTCAAGTAGGATTTAGAATATTCGTTGATCACTATTTTGTTTAACAGTATCTCATTAATATGGGAAAACGCAATATCTTCCTGTACTGTTTGGGTAAGAATCTCAATCGCCTTGTGCAATTTTTCTCCCCGGTCGTTTATCCCAGCAGTGGCAAACACCATTTTGTACTCCAACCATCCCCAGTACCATGAGGCGAGATAGAGTAAAAGTTTGTGCTTGTTCTCAAAGTAGCGGTAAATGGAGCTCTCGTTGGATTTGATTCGCTCGCCCAATTTTCTGAACGTAAAGCTTTCAAAACCCATTTCATCAATCATCAAAATGCTCTGCTCTATTATCCGTCTTCCCAAGTCCGAAGATTCCGGGTCTTTTACATAGATTTTATCATTGATTCCTATCCGAATGGACTGCATTAATCTATCCATGTCCGTTTTTATTTAAAATTTACACGCAAATATAAAAGTATTACTATCATATTTTGATAGTTTAACTATCTTTTAACAATAGTAATACTTTTTTAATCGCGATTAATTCTATCTTTATACTATGGAAATTGTATAAAATGATGACTATGAAAAGAATTTTACTTCGTTTCACCGTATTTTTAATGTTGTTTCCCATGTTAGGGTCAATTGCCCAACAAGGAACCCACCACATAAAATTTGAACATTTTACCGAAAGCAGGGGAGATTCTGAACCCGGATCGCTTTTGGAGATTCCTTATTCCGATGTTGTTGTGCTCAACAACTCGTTAAATACATCTTCAGGTTTTGGACTCACCCTTAACTTTCACGGAAACGTGGTGGTCGTAGATCAAATGGATGTAATGCCCGACGGCAGTACCCAAGTAGTGCTTCGAAGGGAAGACGGGAAAAACTTTTATGGCTACAAACCTACAATAAAAGCCATATTGACCAGAACTGATATGATGAACAATTAAGCTCTAATCAAAAAAACAATATAACCATGAGACAAATTATTTTTTTACTGGCGATTATGTTTTCTGTGTTAAATGTTACCGCACAGGAAAACTATGTGGATTTTGTACAGATAGGTGATCAACTAACCTTGGCCGAGCCTTCGGGAAGCTCGTACCAACATATTGATGTACCGCGCAAAAACTTCATTATCAAACGTGGAGGTATTGCAAATATGGCTACCCTTGTAAATTCAGTAGTCACTGTGACGGAAATATCGAACGATACAAACCCTATAGTAACTTTCAAGCGAACTAATGGTAAAAAGTTTTTTAGGGTTTATCGGACAATGACAGCCGATTTAAATGGCGCCATTGCTAGTGGCGAACTGAAAATACCATCAAGTAGCAAAGCGGAGTCCATAGTAAAATAGTGGCGTGTCCATGTAAGTCAAATTGAAATATGCCCCTTTTTTACCCCAAAACAGGTGCTTCTCAATGAATACATATATGATCTTAATACATATCTCGTGCAACACTTTGACCCAAGCTTTAGAAATTGCTGATTTTCTTCTTAACGAGAAGCTACTGTACAATGCCATGATTTCTGAGAAATTGTTGAACAAACATCTGCAACATGGACAAAAAAAAGGGGTTGAGCAGACCCTGGTCATTGGTACAACGAAGGCATTGTTGTTCAATGAGATAAAAGATACTGTTCGAAAGCATTTTTTCGATGATGCACCGCTCATTTATGCCATGCCCATAATTTATATGGATGAAGATCAAACAGAAAAATTACAAATCGAAACCCAAAAAGTATAGTAAATGAAAAAATGGTTGTCCGCACGCGGACTCATGAACCGAAATAAATCCCAAACCTATGAGGAAGTTGAACCGACAGATACTTTTTTATTGATTGAAGGTCGATTCCCCCCGGCGGAAGCGGCTGATGTACTCCTTTCCTTATTGAACGATAAAATCAAGTTTCATACGGTTCAACTTCTTAACTTAAAGGATGTGGAGCGGTCGGATTTTTTGAATTCCGAAGAACGAATCAAACAATTGCGGGAAGCAAAAAACAAGATAACCGACATCATCTTGGATGCCAGAAATGAAGGTAAGGCGTTAAAAATCCATAGCACTATTGAAATCGCCAAAAGCGAACCATTGAATTAGTATTTTTCAAACCAGTCAAAATTTCTGGGAATGATATTCGCTTTTTCTTGCTCCAAATAACTTAATAATGCCGATGCCACCGGAGAAAGTTTTTTGGAGGCCAGCCATACCAAATTCCATGTTGTTTGAATGGGGAGCCCCTTCTTCGGATATATTTTCAAAGCGCCATTTTTAAGCTCATTCTTTATTCCGATCAATGGCATAATGGAGCAACCCAGCCCAGCTATCACGGCCTGTTTTACGGCTTCGTTCGAGGTCAGTTCAATACGTTTCCCCACTTGTATTTGGTTCATGTTTAAATAGGTTTCCATGGCCAAACGTGTTGCTGATCCAAACTCGCGAAAAATAAGCGGTGTGTCTTTAACGAACATACTTTTTGAAAGTAAAATGCGTTCAAAATGGTTTGGATTTGCCACCAAATAAAGGACATTTTTCATCAAATCGAGCTTTTCGAGCTTTAGGTGTTGGGGCAAAACCGAAACCAGGGCAAAATCCACCTCGTTCTGTTCCAAGCTCTGTACCACTCTGGACTTGTTGGTAACATCCATCACCAAATCTACCCCTGTATTTGATTTCATGAATTCAGATAAAAAATAGGGCATCACATATTTTCCAGTCGAGACCACAGAAATTTTCAACCTCCCTGCAAGTTTTCCTCCAAAGGATTGCATCTTGTAATTAATACCATCCACTTCATCTAAAATCCGTTCAGCCGAAAGAGCGATTTCCTTTCCAAAATCCGTGATAAAAAGTTTGCGCCCGACCACTTCCGTTAGTGGAATAGGGAACTGATCTTGAAAATTTTTTAACTGAATCGATACCGCCGGCTGGGTAAGATAAAGTTCCTCCGAAGCCTTTGTAATGCTCTGTTTTTCAACGATTTTGGAGAAAATGCGCAGTTGGTGCAAAGTATAATTCATAAATGATATTTATGTAATTGATAATAAATATAAATAAAAATATATTAATTAAATCCCTGTACTTTGTAAAAAATTTCATCCATGTTGTACAAACTCTTTCACTCACAAAAACTGGAGGCCAAAAAAGAAAAAACGGCAGATCCAGAAAGATTTTATCCCCTGTACTATGCTCTAACAGGGTTTTTGTTCGGCGGAATCCTGGTACTTTCAGCGCTCAACGACTTCCTCTTTTTTGGATGGTTGAGCATCTCCATGTCCATTATTTTCGGCCTTATGTCCATACACCTCATCGGTAAAAGACAAACTAAAAAGTATTGATTCACAATTAAACTCGAAACAATGGAAACATTAGTCAAAACAGAACAGAAAATTCAATTGGTGGACGGCAGTTTTACACCATCTGAAGCCTATGACGTAATCATCGCCCTTTTGGAAGAAAAAATCAACTTTCACAAACTGCAGCGATTGTCTTGGTGCGAAGGGCATCGAGATGCCAATACCAAATACCCTGATGGAAGAATCCAGGAATTGGAAAATGAGAAAACGATTACCAAAGAATTCATCAACAGCATCCGACACGAAGGTAAGAGACTTCGAATTGATGGGGTGCTTAACATTACTTTGGAAGAATAACATCCATGGACCTACATCTGCTATTTGATAATCTCACTAATCCAGCTCTGCTCTTCTTCTTTCTTGGTATTATTGCCGTTCAGTTGAAGAGCGATCTGGAAATCCCCCAAAATTCATCAAAATTTATTTCGCTTTACTTACTTTTTGCCATTGGCTTTAAAGGAGGACTAGAGCTTTCCCACAGTCAATTTAGCATGGAAATTATTTGGTCCTTGCTCTTTGGCGTCTTTTTGGCGATTTCCGTCCCCGTTTTCGCCTATTTCATCCTCCGAAGGAAGTTCAGCGTTGAAAATTCAGGTGCGATAGCAGCTGCTTATGGGTCAGTAAGTGCGGTCACGTTTGTGACCGCCATTTCCTTTCTCGAAATTGAGAATATTGAGTTCGGTGGACATATGGTCGCTGTAATGGCACTAATGGAAGCACCCTCCATTATAATAGGTGTGTTGTTGATGGCGCTGTTCAAAAAGGGAAAGAAAGAAGGAAGCAATTTCTCCAAAGTACTGCACCATTCCGCTACTAACGGTAGTGTATTATTGATTCTGGGGAGTTTGGCCATCGGTTTTTTAGCCAACGATCAGCAGGCAGC
This sequence comes from Allomuricauda sp., assembly GCA_028284725.1. Classification (GTDB taxonomy): domain Bacteria; phylum Bacteroidota; class Bacteroidia; order Flavobacteriales; family Flavobacteriaceae; genus Flagellimonas. The sequence continues at coordinate 8,992 of JANQRD010000253.1, forward strand.
AGGCATAAAACCCTTTACCACTGATATTTTCAAAGGATTTCTGGCAGTATTTCTGTTGGACATGGGCATAACCAGTGGCAAAAAGCTCAACGACTTTATCAAAAAAGGTTGGTTCGCCCTTGTATTTTCCATTGGATTGCCCGTAATCAACGGATGTTTGGTGGCCTGGTTCAGTCAATTTGTAACAGAAAGTGTAGGAAATCGATTTTTATTCTCCATTTTAGCTGCAAGTGCTTCCTACATCGCAGTACCTGCGGCCATGCGTATAGCTGCCCCCAAAGCGAACCCAAGCCTGTATGTTCCAATGGCATTGGCCTTCACCTTTCCATTCAACATCACCTTAGGTATGCCGCTCTACCTGTTTATCATTCAAAGTTTTAATCCTTGACCCCATTTTTATGCTATGAAGAAAAGAAGATACCCCTCACTATTTCCTAAATCATCCAACGAGGAAAGAACACTGCCTCCTCCATTAAAACTTAATAAGTACAAGATAAAACTGGGAACCAGATTTCAAATTGGAAACCCTGTGAACCAAAGCTATTTATACTTAAGGGATTCCTTATTGGAAAGGGAATCGAATAGCAGAAGAGGGCTTCTTCCCAACAAATTGATAGGTCACGTGGTGGTCATTACCGGAATCTTAAAGCTTGCCAATGATGAACAAACCTCCATCCTTGAGCGCGACGATAAAAAGAGCTTTTTTAGGGGACAGTCCAGAATCTACGCGGATATCACCAATGCTGTGGTAGCAAAGGAGCTCATCGTCCTTTAAAAGACCCGTTTTTCAATTATCTTTATCGAAAACTTTCCATGAACAAACATCGCTGTGGTTGGTGTGAAGGCGACCCATTGTACGAGTCATATCATGATAAAGAATGGGGTGTTCCCGTAAAAGACGACCCCACACTTTTTGAAT
>JANQRD010000255.1 GCA_028284725.1 Allomuricauda sp.
ATGCCTTCTATAAAACCGGTATTGATAGGGCCCAAATTTCCGATTTGGACAAAAAGCGCATTTTAAAGGCCATTGATACAGAAATGAGTTCCCGTGGATTCGTGAAATCACAGCAACCCGATCTATTGGTGAGCATTTTCACCAAAGAACGCGAACGTGTGGATGTCTATAACAACAACTTCGGCTGGGGTGGCTGGGGTTGGGGCTGGGGAGGCTTCTACAGCCCGTGGGCCTGGGGTCCCGGTTGGGGCTGGGGCTGGGGCGGCGGCTTTGGACCTAACGTAAGCACGCGAACTGAAGGTTCATTATACATAGACCTTATCGATACAAGAAGTAAGGAATTGGTTTGGCAAGGTCGAGGCGTAGGCACTTTGAACAATACCAAAAATATTGAAAGGAAAGAAGAGCGCATTCGCAAGTTTGTATCCAACATACTCAAGGAATATCCGCCATCCACTGAGGTGGCTTCCAACTAATAAAGTATTCAAGTAGGGTGAAGAATCCAAAGTAGCTGCAGTGAGGGTGTTCATCGTGGTTGGAAAAGTGAACTGGATTCTTCGCTCCTCTTGAAATTGCCTTTCTATAAAAGCGGAAAGGTATTCTCGTTTTTTACCTCCTTTAAAACAAATGCACTTTTTACCGCACCTATATTGGGCAACGAAGCAATTTTGGTCTTCGCAAAATCGTAATAGGCATCCAGATTCTTAACTATTACTTTTAGTAAAAAGTCGAACTCACCTCCTACTACAAAACACTCCGTCACCTCGGAAAACTGTTTCACCTGATTCAGGAAATCATCCATTAAATGACCTTTTTGGGCTTCCAGGGATACAAAACTGAAAACCGTTATGCAACTCTCAACTTTTTCCTTATTGATGATCGCAGCATAGTTTTTAATAAAACCCTCTTGCTCTAGTCTTCGTATTCGCTCATATACTGGGGTTTTGGTCAAACCAAGTTGCTCCGCAATGGTCTTGGCAATAGTCTTGGCGTCCCTTTCCAATATTTTTAAAATCTCCCGATCAATGGCATCCAACTGAACCTGCATACTTTTTCCTGTTTTATTATAACCGAACATATAAAAATAGTCTATTTTCCTAAATTTATATTATAAAAAAGTCTTTTTTCCTTCTTATTTCGATTTAACATGCTATTTGTACCTGTCTCAGTAAATTTACAGGAACATTTAAGCATTAAAACTAAGCTAATTCACTATAAATGAAAGACGCTGCCTACGAAAGTAATCCCATCTTGGACAAACTGCCCGAGCACTTGAAACAGTTCATAAAGCCGCAGCATTATGAGACGTATTCTGCCATAGATCAGGCTGTTTGGCGATATGTTATGCGCAAGAATGTGGATTATTTAAGTAAAGTAGCGCACCAATCCTATGTGGATGGATTGGAAAAAACAGGTATTTCCATTGAACATATCCCAAATATGTATGGAATGAACCGGATTTTAAAGGAAATCGGTTGGGCCGCTGTGACTGTCGATGGCTTTATTCCACCTTCCGCGTTTATGGAGTTTCAGGCCTACAATGTGTTGGTCATTGCTTCAGATATACGCCAGTTGGAAAACATTGAGTACACACCGGCTCCCGATATCATCCACGAAGGAGCCGGTCACGCACCGATTATCGCAAATCCCGAATATGCTGAATATTTAAGGCGTTTTGGAGAAATTGGATCCAAAGCCATTTCCAGTGGAAAAGACTACGAACTTTACGAAGCGGTCCGACATTTATCCATCATCAAAGAAGCTCATGGGACTCCAGAAGCGGAAATTGAAGAGGCCGAAAAACACATTGAGTATCTTCAGGAGAACATGGGGCCTCCTAGTGAAATGGCGTTGATTCGCAACCTGCATTGGTGGACTGTTGAATACGGTTTGATCGGCACTTTGGAGCATCCAAAAATTTATGGCGCCGGACTGCTTTCATCCATTGGCGAGAGTAAATGGTGTATGCAGGATGAAGTGGTGAAGCTTCCCTACACCATCGAAGCAACACAACAGGCTTTTGACATCACAAAACCCCAACCTCAACTTTTTGTGACCACAGATTTTGCCCACTTGAGCCAAGTCTTGGAAGACTTTGCAAATACCATGGCGCTGCGAACCGGAGGGTTGTCCGGAATTCAAAAATTAATTGATTCCAGGGCATTGGGCAGCATTGAATTGAGTACGGGGCTGCAAATTTCGGGGCAATTCAATTCCGTAATCGAGCATGATGGCAAACCCGTGTACATCCGAACTATAGGCCCCACGGCTCTTTCTTATCGTGAAAAAGAACTTGTTGGTCATAGTACACAACATCATCCCGAAGGATTTGGCTCTCCCATTGGTAAATTAAAGGGCATCAACCTAGCCATTGAGGACATGGGACCGCGTGACCTTAAAGCTTATAAGATTTATGAGGGTGAAGAAATTGCTTTGGAGTTTGAAGGCGGGGTAAAAGTGGAAGGCACCATTGTAACTGGAACCCGGAACCTGCAGGGAAAAATTATTCTGATCACCTTCAAAGACTGTAAGGTGACCCATGATGGCACCATTCTTTTCTTGCCGGAATGGGGATTGTACCATATGGCCGTTGGCCAAGATGTGGTCTCCGCTTTCAATGGACCAGCAGATTTGAACAGCTTTGATCTGATTACCCACGAACTTTCAGAAACCACCATCAAACCCGATAAGAATCCTAAAAGGTTGCAACTCGAATCGTTCTACCAACAGGTTCGGGATTTTAGGGAAGGCACCAACACCACTATTTCCCGAAATAAGGTCTTTCAGGAGCTCAAACAACACCATCCTGAAGATTGGCTGTTATTGGTTGAGTTGTACGAATTGGCCAAAATGAGCAATAATCAGGGCTTTCAACAGGAAATTAAGCAGCATTTGGAAACGGTAAAACAACTCAATCCCAAAGTTGGACATTTGATCGATGATGGCTTGGCACAGATCGATGGGGAAGCTATCAAAATCTGAGCCTTTCAATATTTTCCGGTGAATTGAGCAAGGTCGGAACCTGTTCCGTCTTAACAGGAAGAAATGAAAAATTGAGACGCGTTCCATCGCGTTCCACACCAATTTCAAGGGGTACGGCTGTATTTCCATATCGGATGCTTCGAGAAACCACTTTATCTCCAGTTTTAAGTCCCGCTTTGTCGGCATTACTGCCCTCTACCACCGAATCAATAGCGGTTTTATCCGTAGAAAATTGAAACCCTTGTTCAAAAAGTTGTGTGGTAGGAAGATATTCCAAATCCATTTTATCGAAAAAATCAACCAGGGGCAATAGCTTTCCATCCTCAATGTATTTTTGAAAATCCGATTGGACTGTATTTGGTAAGTATTGCGCCAAGGTCTTTTGAAAGAATGCATGGTTCAGTTTTTGCCCATTTTCAGTTGACGCTTTTAAGATATCCCTCATGGCGTCATCCAAACTATGTTTGCCGTTTGAGGTTTTCAAAATGGAATAATCCAAATAAAAAGCGAACAAAGCCCCTCGATAATAGGGCAATTTTTGATACTCACGATTTGACCAAAAATTATCGTACGTCATTTCGGAATTTGGAGCTTCCCTAATCGAAAGCGCATACAGATTTTTGATTATTCCATTCATGGAATCGATGAAATATTCCCCCTGCAATCCATTGATACCGTTTTTTGCTACATTTTTAAAGGTGTAGTACTCTGTAAACCCTTCGCTGAACCAATACTGCTCTTCCTCGTTTTCATTTTTAATGGCCAATCCAATCCAATTGTGCATCAACTCATGGTTGAACAAATGCACCATCTGTTCCTGCTCCATATATTGATTGTTCGAAAACGAGGTGGCAAAAGAGTTTGTGAGGCCTGTTCCCTGATAGGAACTGCCATTTTGTGTATAAATAGGGTGCATTGTTACTGTAAAATAGTCCTGCGAATGATCGTTCCAAAAATCCCGTTGGCACTGCAAAGTTTCTTGAAGCAGATCCTTCATCTCTTCCACCTCAAAAGGAATCCAATCTCCACGGGTTGCGAGGTACACCATATTTCCATTGATTGGAATCTCCGTAATGGAAAAATCCCCGCCGACAAAAATGGCTTCAAGAAAATCGCTTCTGGAAACCGATTTTAATCGCTGTTCATGCTCATTGCTTCCAAAACTGTTGTGGACCACATCCAATTCTTTCCATTTCAACTCGATATCCAAGGAATCCCCATTTGTTTTGGGCACCATAAAAAGGTTGTGTGAAAATAAATGGAAATATTCGGGCTGTATTACTGGACGATAGGTTTTCCTGGAGGTAACAGGATCTTCAAAATCCTGCTGTAAAACATATTGAAATTGGAGTTCTTTTAAATTTTTAGGGTGGTTCAAGATGATCCACCCACTGTCCCGGTTCATTTCAATATCGCTTGCCACTTCCTCTATCTCCATATGTTGAATCGCTCCGTAGAGGTTTTCTTGACCCCAAGCTGCATCCGGGTATTCCAAAACTGTAATCCCATCCGGTGACGGAACAAAATCCATATCAACCTGCAGTTGATGAATACTGTCCTGGTGCAGGACAGTAATGGTGTACGAGACATGATTAGGGTTTTTATGGGTGCAGGAGGCCAATATCAACACCCAAAAAAAGAAAGACAGACCATGCTTGATCATCTTGATTTTTTTAGATAAGACTCAGGAACTTTTAGAATGTTACAAATTTGTTAATCCAAAAAAGTATTTATTTCGGAAATGGGTCGTTCCCGGTATTGCAATGTCCACCCCAGAGAGTTTGAAAGCACATAGATCCGTGAAAGTTCACTTAACAATCTGTTTTCTGCATTTGCTCGCAATGTAGAGGCTTCGACCTTTTTCAAAAGCGATGCGTTGACATTGGTTTTGATGGCATTGTAATCCTCGGCTTTAAACGGGTTGAAATAATCCGCAGAAACATCGTAATACTCAAAATCCGGATTGATTTTAATCTCTGGTTCTGGAATTTGGGTGATGCGTATCACCTTTTGGACCTCATCCAACTCATAAGTGATTTGCGACAAGTCATAGGAAATGGTGGCTTCCGCATTTACTACCACCAATGCTTTTTTGTCCGCTGTTACCAAACTGCCGAACAGCTCTCGGGAATCGGCATAATTGTACACCTCTACAAAATGCCCTTCGGTGACGATAAGTTTTGAAACGTTTTTCAGTTCCTGCTGAATCAACATGGAACTTTCCTCCAGTAATTTTTTCTCGGAGATATGATCGGAGCACGATTTATAAATCAAAACGGATGCCAACGCGATAATCGCACCAAATAGGATTTTCTTCATGGTCGAAAGTTCATAAAGGGATACCTTTTTTGAAGATACGCAATTTTAGCCTCCAAAGATTTTTCGAATTTTTGATGGGCCTCCGAACTTGGATTAAAAGGTCGATGGAGCAATCCTTTTTGCACAGTTTCCACTTCATCCATTACGGTATAACATTCCTGAGAAATCCAAGTTCCCTTAAATTTTTCCCAGATGTACGTTATTGCCAAAGCGTTGGGATGCACCATATCAGATTCATAAAATCGATAGTCACGGAGTTCGTCCATCATGATTTCATAGGAGGGAAAATAGGAAAGACCTCTCGACCGCTCCTTCGACAAGCTCAGGATGACATCGCGAGATGACAAAACCGCGTGAATGGCTGAAATTAAATGGGATTTGCTCCGTTGATTTTCCACAAAGCCATCCTTTAAATGACGTACGGGAGAAATGGTGAAGACTACACTTGCTTTGTTGTTGACCGATACAATCAAATCGATGATTTGTTCCAAGCTTTGCTGAATGTTTTCAGGGCTTAGCAGTTCCTTGTTGAATTCCTTTTGGGGGACTTTGTGGCAATTGGCAACAATTTTTCCAGAGTCTTTATGCCTATAGACCCAAGAGGTTCCTAAAGTGAGAATAACATGACTGGCTTCCTGTATAGCCGCCTTTGTTGCCTTAAGTCCTTTATTGAGATTATTGAGCACCTCAGTCTTTGAAGTCGAACTCAAGGCAGAATGTGCACCGAAACAATGCCAGACTCCTTCCCCCTCAAAGACATCATCTTCTCCATAAACTTCATCATTCAAAGCCCGTTCCATCAAGGTTTGGATAGCCAATGGATGGAACAAAATCCCAAATGGATTCAAAACGTGCCGGAATTGATAGAAGGCCAGTTTCCCACCTATATTTTCCACGAAACAAGACCCTAACAGCAGCAATTTGCTTTGGTAGTCAATAGGGTTACCTGCCTTTTCGGGTTGGATTATGGTCTGTAGCTGCATTTTATATGGAATTATCTACAATCATCAATATGAGAAATCATATCGCGATATTGTTCCTCCAACTGACTTTCCAATTGGTCGAGAATGCCCAAAATGCGAATTAAATCACCAATTGATCGATTTCTGAGGGCTTCCGTGGCTTTTTCCAGTTCTTTTTTCACTAAATCCTGGGTATTGTACATCCCCTGAAGTTCATAAAGGCAGTCGTAACCGAACTCATGAAAAATTCCCGTGGTTTTGGAGATGTCCCATGCAATACTGCTCAATTGACTGATTTCAAGATTTAGAAAGGTATCTGCTTCATAACTATAAAGTCCATTCCCATAGGCCGTTGAATCCACGCTAACAAAAAAGCGTTCATACTTTTTGGAAAACATCTGCATGGCTTGGGGTGATAAAATCAATGCTCCGTCATCTCTTTTAATACTATCAAGTTCCCCATAAAACGAAACAATATTTTGATTTAAGGCATTATTTTCCACAAGCTCCTCTAAATTGGTCTCGATTTCACCCTTAATTTTGGCCAGCGCGATTTCCTTGTCTTTCTGGATGATTTTGGATTCGTTCCAATCATTAAACCAAATAGCCAGATTGATACCCACAAAAAGCAGCAATATCTCACCGATGATATACTTCCAATTGATGGTTTTAAACTTGAAGAATCCCATTTTTAGTTTGCTGTGGCAACGAGCTCCCTGGCATTTTTGATGGCTTCGGGAATCCCAGCCGGATTTTTACCCCCAGCGGTGGCAAAGAAGGGCTGCCCCCCACCTCCACCTTGGATGTATTTTCCCAGCTCGCGGACAATATTACCTGCATTAAGTCCCTTATTGGACGCCATCTCCTTAGAAATGTAACAGGAAAGTAGCGCTTTACCATCTTTTTCGGCTCCAAGCAATAGGAAAAGATTATCCACCTGACCTCCCATTTCGAAGGCAAGATCCTTGATTCCTGCGGCATCCAAATCCACTTTTTTGGCCAAAAATTTCATGCCGTTCACCTCCTCCAATTCAGATAGCAATTCATTCTTAAGCCCTTTGGCCTTGTCCTTCAATAGCTGCTCTACTTGTTTTTTTAAGGTTGAATTCTCTTCCTGAAGACCCGCTACCGCTTTTACCGGATCTTGGGCATTGTTCAACAGGTCTTTGATCTCGAAGAGCATGCGGTTATTTTTGAAATAGAACTCCTTGACCGCGTCCGAGGTAATGGCCTCAATTCTTCGGATTCCAGCAGCAACAGCTCCTTCAGAGATTATCTTAAAATGCCAAATATCCGCTGTGTTCTTTACATGCGTTCCCCCACATAGTTCAATGGATTGGCCAAATCGAACCGTACGTACCGTATCCCCATATTTTTCACCGAACAGCGCCAACGCTCCTTCAGCCTGGGCTTCTTTAAGGGGGATATTTCGATTTTCTTCTAAAGGCAACTGACCTTCAATCCTTGCGTTCACAAAGTTCTCGACCCCACGAAGCTCTTCTGTGGTCAATTTTGAAAAATGGGAAAAGTCGAAACGCAGGTATTTGGAATGCACTGCCGAGCCTTTTTGCTCCACATGAGATCCAAGGATTTCCCGTAAAGCTTGGTGCAACAAATGGGTGGCGGTATGATTGCTGGCCGTTCGCCAACGTTGTTTTTTGTCCACCGACGCTTTAAAGCTCCCCGAAGTTTCTTTGGGCAGATTTTCTGAAAAATGAACAATCTCGTTATTCTCCCTTTTTGTATCCAAGATATAGATCACATCACCATTGGAAGCCTCTAAATACCCTTTGTCACCTACCTGCCCCCCACCTTCTGGGTAAAACGGGGTCAGATTGAATACCATTTGATACCGATCTCCCTCTTTTTTACTGCTTACTTTACGGTATTTTACCAGTTTCACCTCAGCCTCTAAGCTGTCGTAACCGATAAATTCTTGTTCATTATCTTCAGAAAGCACTGTCCAGTCCGCTTTGGAAACTTCGGAAGCGGATCGGGAACGATCTTTTTGTTCTTGAAGTGCCTTTTCAAAACCTTCGATGTCCAAAGCATACCCTTTTTCCTCGAGGATGAGCGCTGTTAGGTCGATGGGAAAGCCAAACGTATCATACAGTTCAAATGCTTTTTGACCATCCACTGTTTTGTCTTTGGAGGACTTGATTACCGAGTCCAGCAACACCAATCCTTGCTCCAAGGTGCTCAAAAAAGACCCTTCCTCCTCCTTGACCACATTTTCAATGAGTTGGTATTGCTCTCGAAGTTCCGGAAATGCCTCGCCCATATGCTCGCCCAACACCTTCACCAATCGATGGATGAAAGGTTTATTGGTTCCCAAAAACGTAAATCCATAGCGAATCGCACGTCTTAAAATCCTTCGGATTACATAACCTGCACCAGTATTGCTGGGCAATTGGCCGTCGGCAATGGAAAAGGCCACAGCTCGGATGTGATCGGCGACCACACGGATCGCAATGTCTGTTTTTTCATCCTTACCGTATTTGTGCCGTGTAATGGTTTCGATTTCTCGGATCAGAGGGGTAAAAATATCGGTGTCATAGTTGGATTGAACCCCTTGCAGCACCATGCACAACCGCTCAAAGCCCATCCCAGTGTCCACATGTTTTTCCGGGAGGTTTTCCAACTCGCCATTGGCCTTACGATTGTACTGCATAAAGACCAAATTCCAGATTTCCACCACCTGGGGATG
>JANQRD010000054.1 GCA_028284725.1 Allomuricauda sp.
GGAAGGCAATCCTGGTTGTATTTCACCCAGCTTCTTTTTCAGATCTTGAAGTATGCCCATCGGGTTTTCCCCAAACTGTGCCGTAACCACGCCTCCCACCACTTCGGCACCTCCTTTATCCAAAATTCCTCGACGTTCAGCCGGACCCGTTGAAACTTTGGCAACATCTTTCACATAAATCGGAGAAAAATTGGTGGATGTTATGGAGGTTTGCTCTATGTCCTTGACCGATTCCACAAAGCCGAGACCCCTAACAAAATACTCTACCTGATTTATTTCCAAGGTTTTGGCGCCTATGTCCTGGTTGCTTCTACTGATAGCCTGTACCAATTGATCCAAGGTGACACCGTATTGCCTCATTAATTCTGGATCAATATCAATATGGTATTCCTTTACAAAACCACCTATGGAAGCAACTTCGGAAACGCCTTTTGTGGAAGACAATGCATTTTTTACATAGAAATCTTGAATACTTCTGAGCTCTTGGGGATTCCAGCCACCTGTTACATTGCCCTGTTCATCCCTTCCCTCCAATGTGTACCAAAAAACTTGTCCCAAGGCCGTGGCGTCAGGGCCAAGTTGAGGCGTAACGTCTTCAGGTATTAATCCTTTTGGCAATGTATTGAGTCTTTCCAATATCCGGGTTCTGGCCCAGTAGAAGTCAATATTATCTTCAAAAATGAGGTATATGTTGGAAAAGCCGAACATGGAGTTGCTCCTGACCGATTTAACCCCAGGAATCCCCATTAAATTAGAGGTCAGGGGATAGGTTATCTGGTCCTCGATATCCTTTGGCGACTTTCCCTCCCATTGCGTAAAAACTATCTGTTGATTTTCACCAATATTGGGTATTGCATCAACTGCTACAGGACTCTTAGGAAAAAAGTCGAGTCCCAAATTGAATGGCGAGGTAACAATTCCGAAAAAGAGAACAAACACAATTGTCGATAAGACAAAAGGTTTGTTCTCCAATAGAAATTTTATAATTCGAGCTAGCATCTTAAAACCGGTTTCCATCCCAAGTTGTAGCAGGCAACCATATATATTTTATTAAAGCTTTGATTTTGGGCGAAAAACTACTTCTGGGCAGTAAGTTCTTAGCGAATATAGGTCTTTAATACTTTAAAATCTCGAATTCCGACCTTCTGTTCTTCCCATGCTTATTTTCTGTGCAATTCACCCCATCCGCGCATTCATTGGTCAATTGGGTTTCACCAAAAGCGTCAAACCGAACCCGCTCCTTTGCTATTCCTTTAGATCTTACATATTCCACAGTTCGTTCTGCCCTTCTTTCAGATAACCACTGGTTATACTTGTCCGTACCTCTTGAATCGGTATGACCGGAAATATTTATGTTTAGACCGGGATTGTCTTTCATAATGCCTACCAATTCGTCCAATAGCCCCTTATCCTGAGTTGTCAAGTAAGAAGAATTCAAACTGAAATATACTTTACCAAGCTCATCGATTTTATTCTGAATTGCTGCTTTTCTGGCATCTTCCGCATCCTTTTTGGCTTTTTCAGCTGCCAATCGTACAGCCTCTTTCTCTCTTTCCAGTCTTTCGGCCAATAAACGGGCTTCTTCATCTGCTTTTTGCTTGGCTGCAATGGAGTCTTGCACACGCTGCTGTTCCTTTTCCAATTCTTCCAACAGTGCTTTTTTCTCCTCACCTCTTCTGGAAAGTCCTTTTTTGACATTGAATCGGTACGCTACCCCAACCGCATGCTGAATATGGTTGGTGGAATTCTCAGTGTTCATGGTCCATTTCCCGGTCGAATTGAAATCCAATCCCCAATGATCCGAAAGCCAAGTTCTAAAACCTACCACCGCATTATAGGTGCCCCTACCCTGATTGTTGGCATCGGTATAACCTACCCCGATTCCCACATAGGGATCAAAAAAGCCTGTCTCGCCCAGAATCATGTTCAAATCATAACTCACACGGAAGTCCAATCCAAAGTAATCAACATCTTCAGGGTTTACATTGTTATCGACTATCTTACCTTCATCATATTGATTGTAGGTACCGATAGCCTCAAGTCCGAGACCATTCTCAAAATAGCGTCCAATACTGACTCGTGACGGGTGAGGAACTGTGTTCCATCCCTCCTTGAAATCGAACAACTCCCCAAATTCATCACCGGAATCATCCACAAAATTGGTTCCAAGAGAAACCAACCAGTAACTCTTTATGATACTATCCTTCTTGGTCAGCTGAATTTCTTCTTGAGCTGAAAGGGTAAGACAAAAAACAAATGCCAATGTCGCTAGGACAGGTTTTGAAGTTTTCATCATGCAAGATTTGAGGTTATCTTGAACAAAGCTATGTCAACTTCTCAAAATCCCACATTTTGTACTTCCAAGTGCTTTTATTTTCGACGAGCAACCTAATTTGCGTAGGCAACCCTAGATTAAAAACCTTCTTTCTCCAAGTGGACGGCTTTTGTAGTACGAGGCATTTTGTAGACGTAAAAAGGTGAGGATATAACCTGTGATTCTCCAGATTCTTTAGCAGTGGATGTATCCATAATCACTGTGATTGAAACCTCATTTTCAGACTCTTTGGTCTTGGATAATTTCGGAAGGGTTGCACCTTGTCGTTCGCCAAGACAGACGACAACGACCATTTCTTGGGAAAAATCAACTTCTGGTACAGGAAGTCCCGGTTTTCGGGTTTTGTTGATTCGGGAATAAAACTTACCCAAGCTTTTTGCATCTGTAATCACCGCTGCTTCGTAAGCATCTATTCCACTGTAGGCGTCTTGTGCAATTAGAACCATTTCAGAGTCATTTCGCTCGGATTGCAATTTTGTATCCTTTTGAGCCTTGCAGGAAAGCAGGCAGATCATCAGTATAAAAACAAGGAATCTCACTACTTAATATGTATTCTTAAAACGGGACTTATATGCTTTTTCATACATCTCCTCGTAGAGAGGAAGTATGTGCAATATATCAAACTTTGAAGCAACTTTATGGGCGTTGTCCTTGAATTTTTCCAAAACAGCATCGTCCTTCAGAATGTGCAACGCCTTTGATGCCATATCATCCACATCGCCCAAATTTGAAAGGAATCCGGAGACCCCCTCTTTGTTCACTTCAGGAATTCCGCCAATATTGGTGGAAATTATCGCGACCCTATTGATCATCGCCTCCAAAGCGGCCAATCCAAAACTTTCTGATTCGGATGGTAGGAGGAAAAGGTCAGAGAAGCACAAGATTCTGTCAATTTCTGTACTGTTGCCCAAGAACACTACTTTGTCCTTTATCCCCAAATCGTCGCATTGTTGCTCTGCATATTCTTTTTCTGGGCCTTCACCCACCATGATAAGCTTTGCAGGTATTTCCTTTTGGATTTTGTAGAAGATGTTGATCACATCTGGGATTCTCTTTACTTTCCGAAAATTACTGATATGGGTGATAATCCGTTCGTCTTCATCCGCCATCAATGAGCGCTGGCAATCAGTATAATCCATACTGTATTTGGAGGAATCGATAAAGTTGGGGATGACCTCTATTTCTTTTTCAATATCGAAAATTTCCATGGTGCTACGCTTCAAGTCCTCGGAAACCGAAGTCACAATATCGGATTTATTGATGCTGAAAGTCACTGCAGGCTTGTAAAAAGGATGTTTGCCTACGAGCGTAATATCGGTACCGTGGAGTGTAGTGATCATTGGAATGAAAATGCCATATTCCTGAAGCATCTTTTTGGCCATGTATCCTGCATAGGCATGGGGAATGGCATAGTGTACATGCAATAGTTCAATGCCGTAAAACTTTACCGTATCCACCAATTTGCTTGACAAAGCCAGTTCATAAGGTTGATAATGGAACAACGGATATTCTGGAACATGGACTTCATGAAAATGGATGTTATTCCCCAGAAGCTCGAGCCTAACGGGTTGTTTGTAGGTAACAAAGTGCACTTCGTGCCCGCGTTCGGCCAGTGCAATACCCAATTCTGTGGCCACAACACCACTTCCTCCAAAGGTAGGGTAACAAACAATCGCAATTTTCATAGCAACAAATCTAAATGAATATTTAATGCTTAATGTATAATGGAATCATAAATAGCTTGCTGTATCCTTGTCCGTAAACCCGATTTCACCAAGAGCGTATTGCTCGATGATGGATAGGTCCTGTTCGATAAAAATACATAGACCAGCTCCTCATCGGGATCCGCCCAAGTATAGGTCCCGGTAAAACCACTATGTCCAAAACTTTTCCGCGATACACATCCGCACGTCGGACCCTTTTCCTCCAATTGTGGTTTATCGAAGCCTACCCCTCTTCGTACATCCTTATGACAAAAATAACAGGTATTGAATTTTTTGATTGTCCGTTCGTTCAAAAAACGTTTGCCGCCGTAGACACCTCCCTGCAAATACATTTGCATGATCTTGGCCACATCTCCAGCATTGCTAAATAAACCGGCATGCCCCCCTACTCCGCCCTGCATGGCGGCTCCCATGTCGTGCACATACCCATGAACAGTCTGGTGCCGAAAATAGTTGTCCTCTTCCGTAGGAACTATCTCCTCTTTTGAAAACTGCCCCAATGGATTAAAGGCCGTCCTATTCAATCCCATTGGGCTTATCAAGAAATCGTTTACAAGTTGGTCTATCGATTTTCCATAGGTTTCTTCGATGTATTTTTTTAACACATAGTAGGCCACATCACTGTAGCGGTAGCGATTTGATTTCAGTTCCTGTCTTCCAATCCTGTTGTAGATGGAATCTTTGTACGCGTCCGTTAAATAAAGATTATCAGCTACCTTATACGAAAATCCCTCGGTAGGCCTGTTCCGATAGAATTCGGATGAAGGTTTCCGGTTCTTGGTCAATGTATCGATATAAAAAGCGATCCAGGCAGGCAATCTTCCATAATGCGAAAGAGCCTTCAAAACCGTAACGTCCTTTAGTTCTGTAGATTCATATTCTGGTACCAGATCCTTAAAAGTATTGTTCAATGCGATTTTGCCTTCCTCTTCCATTTTCATGATTAGGGGCAAAGTAGACAGTATCTTGGTCAGCGATGCAAGATCGTAAATGTATTCTCCCTGCACTGTTTTGTCAGAAGTATAGGTGGGTTTGCCAAAACTTTTATTGTAAATCACTTTCCCTTTTTTAGCGATCAACACTTGCGCTCCGGGGTACATCAAGGAATCCAAGCCTGATTGCACGAGACTGTCCACGGCAGCCAATTTCGAAGAGCTAAGCCCCACACGCTCGGGAACACTATAGCCCAGACGCTGAAGTGGTTTTAAATCGACTCCTGATCCCTCTGGAAGACTCAAGTGTGAGGTGACCGGTAATCTTCCGTTTGCGCCTATGGCACCAAAAATCACCTCAGCAACTGACTCTTGGGCGATTTCACTGTTCTGGTATCCTACAACAACGGCATCTATGGTGGAAAAATTCAACACATCAAGCATGGCGTATGGCTTCGCAAACAGTGCCAAAATGGTATTACTCGTTCTAAGTTTGGCAATCTCTTGCAGCCAAAAAATCTCATTTTTCGAGAATTTATAGGATTTCCAGGGACTTTCATTGCTTTTATGGAAACC
>JANQRD010000059.1 GCA_028284725.1 Allomuricauda sp.
TCAGAGGCAACCTTTAACGACACCCTTTTTCGGTATGATTCCGCCACTTTGGGCACGGATTTGATCTCAACCTTAAATCTGCGGTTTTTATATGATTTAAAAGTTTCAGTTGGAGTTATGAGTAGGTCTCCAAGTGGTGATTCTATGTTCTTGCCAAATGGTAAAACCTTGAAAGGCTGGTTTTCTACAACGCTGTAATCAAAATTTGTTTCACTGTCTTTTAGATTAATAAAAAAAGAGAATTTTGAGTTATCTATTATCGAATCCGGAGCAATAAAATTTATTTTAAACGGTGGATGGGTATAAATCTCAGAATCCAAAATGTTTCCAAGGGCTATAATCTTTGTATTCAGTTTAAGCCTTTTTACTACTTGAATAAAATTAGATCGCGACTTTATGATTTCAACTTCATCTTCCACCTTGTTGTTCGACCCAGAAAATAAATCCAAGTCTTGAAACAAGCTAAGCTCCGGAGATGAGCTCTTATCCTCAAGAATTTGAATTTTCGCTTTGGCCTGATACTGCGGAACAGAGTACCTAATATATGTAAATGCCAGACAAAGGGCCACCACCACAGATACGGCGAACCAAACAGCATTCCTCAGATAAATTTTTAGGAACTCTTTCAAATCCCTACCATCCGCTCCACCGATTTGAGGTTTTGGACTCATACGCTAGCAATATTATTTTTTAGTTTCTTGTTAAAATAACTACAGCAGAAGTAACCAAAATTGAAATTACGGATATAGCAATAGAGGCCCTATTATCCAGAGTGGATGAAGTTACAGCCGATTGGTTGGGCTCAATGTAGACAACATCATTTTGTGTAAGGTAGTAAACAGGAGATAACATACTTTTTTTACTTGTAAGATCAATCCTGTTATAAACTTTGGTTCCCTCGAAATCGCGTATAACCAAAACATTGGTACGCATCCCCTTTATTGTAAGATCACCTGCCAATCCAATTGCTTCAAAAATAGTTATTTGTTCCCCATTGACCTGATATGTACCAGGTTTGTTCACTTCTCCCAACACTGTAACCGTAAAATTCTTTAAACGTATATTGATAATGGGATTTTTCAAATACACCTTGAGCTTATCCCTTAACATCAGCCTCAATTCTTCGGGCGATAACCCAACTATCTTTATCTTTCCTACTACAGGAAAATCTATCTCCCCATCCTTATCAATAATGTAATCAACTTGTTCCGGTGCAAATCCACCTTCCTCAGAACCCCTGAAAAGATTAAAAGGTGCACTTGCCTCAGGGTCCAGCGTTGAGACATAAATACCTATCACATCGTCTACCTTGAACCTTGGGACAAAAGTGCTCTTATCAACTAAAGTTTCGAAATTTTGGGCATCTTGAAAATATACAACATCCTTTTTGGAACCACAGGAAGTCATAAAAAAAGATAAAACATAAAGAAAGAAGGAGGAACGAACAAAGAAATTGTGCTTAAAAGACATCTCGATAGTTTTTAGTTTTACAAGTGTAGTATAAAATTGTCACGACTGCAAAACCTCTTTTACCGATTTGTCTTCTTGTCCAGAGGCAGTATTTTTTTCCTTTTCATCAAACTTACAGAATTCAGAATTGTTGGATACGTATTCAGGAACTATTTCCTTCATCATTTTAACAATATCACCATTGAAAAACATGTTGGTAACACAAAGTTGGTCTATTTTGGATCTTATTTCCAAGTAGTCCAATTCCCTAACCTTACTTATCATAATCTTTTTGTGATATGTGGGAAGTGTGTTTTCTCCATTGGCAAGTAGTTCTTCGTACAACTTTTCCCCTGGGCGGAGTCCCGTAATCTTAATGTCGATATCATCAGGGTATTTTAGGCCAGAGAGTTTTATCATATTTTTTGCCAAATCAAAAATCTTAACTGATTCACCCATATCAAAAATGAATATTTCCCCCCCATCACCCATAGATCCTGCTTCCAGAACCAATTGGGAAGCTTCTGGGATGGTCATAAAAAATCGGGTGACTTCTTTATGAGTGACCGTTAGAGGTCCACCTTTTTCAATTTGTTTTTTGAAGAGTGGGATAACAGATCCATTAGAGCCCAAAACATTCCCAAAACGTGTTGTAATAAACTTTGTTCTATTTTTCTGTTGCATGCAACTGATATACATTTCTGCTATTCGCTTGGTCGCACCCATAACGTTGGTAGGGTTGACTGCTTTGTCGGTGGAAACAAACACGAATTTATCCACGTCAAAATTTATGGATAGATCGGCGATTACCTTGGTGCCCGCTATATTTATTTTAATGGCCTCATAGGAATTGCATTCCATAAGGGGAACATGTTTATATGCCGCAGCATGAAATACAATATTGGGTCTAGATTCCTGAAAGATTCCATTCATTCTATTCTTATCCCTAATATCCCCTACAATAGGTATGAAGTTGTGATAGCCATTTTGTTTTAGCTCCTGCTGTAAATCATATAGTGCAGATTCGGCCTGGTCAATAACGATCAGAGACTTATAGTTATAGGTGCATATTTGTCGCACTATTTCACTCCCTATTGACCCGGCACCTCCAGTGACCACTATAACTTTATCATTCAATTGCTGTGCGATTTTGGAGCTCTTTATACTTATTGGAGGACGATTGAGCAAATCCTCTATTTGTATTTTCTTGATCTGCGAGACCTTCAATTCACCATCAATCCAATCTTCTACGGGAGGGACTATTTTTACCAAAACAGGAAAGTCGACCAAACTTTCAACCAGTTGTAGCAACTTGTTATGTTCCAAATTTTGGACGGAAAAAATGATTTCAGAAATATCTTTATCAAGCAAGAAGTCTTCTGTCAACACTTCGTTTCCATATACCTTTACACCGTTTATATTTTTGCCAATCTTCTGTTTGTCCCAATCTATATATCCCACAACCTTGGCGGTATATCTAGTATGATTGGAAAGCGCATTATGAGTAAGAATACCTGATTCCCCTGCTCCGTAAATTAATACGTTTCGTATCTTCTTCTCTTTGAAACTTTTTAACAAATGGTAGTAACCTGACTTGAATGTATAACGAGACGCCGTAAGGGAAATGAAGCTGATTAGACTGTGGATAATTATTATGGATAAAGGAATGGTAAAATCCTCGATGAAGTTTGATTGCTTATTTAAAATGACCACAAAAATGGCAATAATGCTTGACAAACAAATAGCGTTGAAAAGATTGTAAACATCTCTTACACCAGTATGCCTCACCACCCCTTTGTAAGAACCTGTTACCACAAATGAGAAAAGAGCGATCAAAGCTATTAAAGGTGTTTGGACAAACAACTTATCCACGTCAAAATTGAAGGTCAGGTTGAAACGGATAAAATAAGATAAAACAAAAGCGACACTTACATTGACAACATCAATCAACAACACCATCCATTTGGAAGTATATTTGAAAACATTATTAGTTAGGTAGTTCTGTACCATAAGATGTTGTTCAGTAAAGGTTAAAGTTTAGTTCAAACAGGTTTTTAGGTCAATAAAAGTAGTCAATAGTTGTTTTGAAGGAATAAAATTGAATTGACAATTCGTCAAGATTGGGGATATTATCGCTTAACTGCCAAATATGTTTTTCTCCGCTTTTACAACAAAAACTTGGATACTCTTTGAACAGAACGTCTTATAGGGTTTCCAATGCTCAATAACCATTGGTATTACGCTTAAAATTAAGAAAAATAAACCACTTGAAAACCAAACACTTGCAATTTGTTTGATTCCCTAATCCCCATTTTCATGGACTACAATCCTATAAGTGTACAATTTGTACAAAAGATGAGTATCATTTTAACCGATATTATTGAGCGTTCACCTAAAAGGAAATTAAAACTCTGTTAATGCAATTATCTTTGGCTAGTAATAAAAAACCAAATCCTTTCCTAAGGCAAAGAAAGCAGTCCTGAATGAAATCTGTTTTAAGAGCAAATCAAATGTTGAATCACCAAAATCCGTCAATGGGTCGTGAAATTGCATCCAAAAAAACATTTAAGGTGGCATTGGTTGAAAATTTTGGAAGCGATTTCGTCGGTGCCCGACTTAGATTCGCGCTATTCTTGAAAGAACAAGGTGCACAAGTTACGGCTATTGTTCCTGGTGATGGACATTCGGAAACTATTAGAAAGAATGGTATCCATGTGGTTGAGGTCAATTCCAATGTGAGAGACAAGAACGTTTTTAAGGTGTTGTCCTATGCAAGGCAACTAAGATCTATATTAAAAAAAGAAAACTTCGACATAGTTCACTTTTATAGATTCCAACCCAATATAATAGGTACCGTTGTAGCCGGGATTTTCACAAGATCCCATATTGTCAACCATATAACCGGCTTGGGACTAGCGTTCACTTCGAAAACAGCAAAGAATCTATTTCTTCAGACCGTAACGAAACTATTATACAAGCTCAATGGCTTTTTCTTTGGCCCACATTTTATTTGTCAAAACGAACAGGACATTGAAGACCTGAATTTAAAGGGTGGAGCCGTTTGTATCAAGGGAAGTTCGGTTAATGAGGCCAAGTTCAGTAAAGGTTTAAAGGAAACTTACAAGGGACATGTATCTAAAATTCGGGAAGAACTTAACCTTTCAAACCAGGATGATGCCAAGGTTTTTCTATTTGTTTCCAGATTGCTAAGGGAAAAAGGCGTTGTGGAACTTATTAAGGGATTTATTGATGCAACTGAAATATCGAATCAATCTTTAAGGTTGATACTTGTGGGATGGAGTGATCCAGACAACCCCTCATCAGTCAAGATTGATGAACTTGAAAGACTAATCGAAGGTAGAGAGGATATTACATATCTTGGAAAACGTACCGACGTTCACCGCCTAATTTCGATAGCTGATGTCAGTATTTTACCAACCTATTACAGGGAAGGGGTCCCTAGATTCTTACTGGAGTCAATGGCAATGGCCAAACCTATAATTACCACCAAAATGCCAGGTTGCGAAGATCTTATTGAAGGTAACAAAAATGGAGAACTCATAGAACCTAAGGATGCCCACGCCATAAAAAACGCCATTTTGAACATTATAGATAGGGATATGCTTGTGCTCGGATCAAAAAGCTCGGAGATATATCATTCCAAGTATTCTGAGAAAAAAGTCTATTCTTCCATATTGGAATTATATAATAAAATACTTGGGTGAAATGAATTTGCTTATCTCGGGAAGTAGCGGTTTTGTTGGCACCAACCTTCGTTACCATTTATCCAGTTCGAATAGTGTCGTAGGAATTACGAGAAATTCCACGGACCACACAAGTATAAAATATGAGGAACTCAATACCAATTCCCTTGATCAATTTGATGCATTTATACATCTTGCAGGTAAGGCCCACGACACCAAGAATTCATCTGAATCCAAAGAGTATTTTGAGATAAACACTGAGCTTACAAAACGTGTTTTTGA
Organism: Allomuricauda sp.; assembly: GCA_028284725.1. Taxonomy (GTDB): domain Bacteria; phylum Bacteroidota; class Bacteroidia; order Flavobacteriales; family Flavobacteriaceae; genus Flagellimonas. Next base: position 5,436 of record JANQRD010000059.1, read on the forward strand.
CATTTTTATGGGCAGTAAATGTGAAGTTTTTATTTTTGTAAGTTCGGTCAAAGCAGTTTCGGATAAACCCAAAGGAGTTTTGTACGAGTCGTCTGTTCCCGGACCGGTCACAGCTTATGGAAAATCTAAACTGGCCGCTGAGAATTATATATTTAGCAGGCCAATACCAAAGAACAAAAGGGTCTACATTTTGAGACCCTGTATGATTCATGGTCCTGGTAACAAAGGAAATCTAAACCTGCTTTATAAAATTGTTTCGAAGGCACCATTCCCTCTGGGAAAATTTGAAAATAAAAGGTCCTTTTTGTCAATTCATAATTTTTGCTTCGTCGTAGAAGGGCTGTTGAAAAAAAAAATAAAATCAGGTGTATTCAATGTTGCCGATGATAGCGCACTTTCTACGAATGAACTGGTAAGATTAATCAGTAGCGCCCTAGACAAAAAGGTGACCATCGTAAAAGTCCCCAAACAAATCGTCAGGGCTATTGCAAGAATTGGCGATGTATTGCCATTCCCACTAAATACAGATCGATTGGACAAGTTAACAGAAAACTATGTTGTATCCAATAAGAAAATCAAAGAGGCATTAGAAATTGAAAAATTGCCCGAAAGCAGTGCCGATGGGTTACATAAAACAATCAAATCTTTTATGAAATGATTTTTATATCCACCGTTGTACTAATCGCCTGTTTCCTTGCTTACACAGTGCTAGCAAAAAAATTCAATATCGTGGACAACCCAAACGTACGCAGTTCACATTACGAGCCCACGATAAGAGGTGGAGGTGTTATCTTCTTTCTCGCATGTGTTCTCCATTTTGTACTTTTTGATTATCAATATCCCTATTTTTTTATTGGTTTGGCACTGATCGCCATAATAAGTTTTCTTGATGACATATACACATTGAGTGCCAAAATAAGGTTTCCAGTACAACTTTTGTCCATAGTACTTATAATGTACGAAATACAGCTTTTCAATAGTTCGCCCTACTTGGTGGTACCCATTGTAATTTTAGCCACAGGGTTTCTTAACATCTATAATTTTATGGACGGGATAAATGGCATCACAGGGATCTATAGTATCGCAATCAGCATCTCCCTACTGTACGGGTACAATGTTTCCGCTATTCGATTCATTGACAACGAACTACTGGTTCTGGTACTTATTTCGTTGGTGATTTTTGGTCTCTTCAACTTTAGGAAAAAGGCCAAAGTGTTCGCAGGTGACATTGGAAGTATTGCCATTGGCCTTACCATAATTTTTTCCATTGGCAAACTTGTTCACGAATCTCAGGATATTCTATACTTATTGTTTGGGGCAGTTTATGCAATAGACGGCGGGCTCACGCTTTTGGAGAGACTGATCATAAGAAAAGAGAATATTTTTGAGCCCCATAGGCGCCATTTGTATCAAGTAATGGTGGATAGCAAGGTATTTGGTCATTTAACAACATCGATCATTTATGGGGTCCTGCAATTAATAATATGTAGTTTAGTTATTGTAATCGGCAAAGTGCTGTCCTACCAAAATCAGCTTCTTGTTTTTGGTCTGCTGGTGTTGGCGTTGATAGTTCTTTATGTAATGTTCAAAAGAAATTTGCTGTCCCGTAAAAGAAGTTCTGTCCAGGCTTGACGGATTGTTAAACTAACAGCCATTTGATTTTAAGATGGTTTTCAAAATCTTTGGTATAGTACCAAACAAATTAAGAAAGTAGAAAATATGTGCGGAATTTATACGACCAATATTCCTTTTGATAAAGAAACTGTAAAGGAAAAGTTGGAGATGATTTCCTTTAGAGGCCCAGACTTTACCGGAGTCGAAAAGGTCAATGACATCATTTTAGGACATCTTAGGTTAGCGATTCTAGATTTGGACCCACGATCCAATCAACCCATGTCACATGAAAACCTTCATATTGTGTATAATGGGGAAATCTATAATTATCTCGATCTGCAAAAGGAATTAACTGCCTTGGGTTACCAATTTAGAACACAAAGTGATACGGAAGTCCTATTAGTGGGGTACAAAGTATGGAAGGAGCGAATGCTTGAAAAAGTAAACGGGATGTTTGCATTTTCCATTTATGATACCGAAGAAAACATTATTTTTTCCGCAAGGGACCGACTTGGAGTAAAGCCATTTTACTACTATTTCAAAGATGGGAATTTTGAAATATGCAGTCAAATTAGACCTTTGTTAAAGGGTAAAAAAATAAATGAAGATGCGGTTTCCATGTTTTTGGATTGTAAGTTCATTCCCTCCCCCTATACCATTGTAAACGACGTTTACAAATTGCCGCCCGGCAATTATATGATTTTTAACCTCTCTACAAAAGAGAAACAAATAGTTGAATATTGGAATTTAAAAAACGTAAAGACTTCAAAAATTACTTATGAAGAAGCAAAGTCCAAGTTGCACGACCTATTAACTGATGCTGTGAGAATAAGATTGCAGTCCGATGTGCCCATCGGCTCCTTTCTCTCCGGTGGTATAGATTCCGCTCTGGTTTCGTCAATTGCCGCAAAAATTTCGAAGGAATCTGTCAACACATTTTCAATTGGTTTTGAAAACCCCGATTTCGATGAAAGCAAAGTGGCCGAACAGTATGCCAAAATAATCAAATCCAACCATAAGACGACCATTTGCAAAATTGATGATATCATGAGGATGGTTCCGAAAATCAAGGAAGTTTATGGTGAACCTTTCGCGGATATATCCGCATTACCATCGCTATTGCTAAATTCTGTAACCAAACAATACGTAACTGTTGCCCTTTCGGGTGATGGCGGGGATGAAAGCTTTATTGGCTATACGCATTTTGATTCTCTTGTAAAGCACAAACCCATCATCAATCTGCCCTATTTTGTCAGAAAGTTTTTTGCCAGACCATTCTTCCTGAATCTAATAGGGCAAAACAACCATAGGGTCAGAAACGCACTCAATACAAAAACAAAAAACGATTTCATTGAGAATATTTTTTCCAGAAAGGGAATGTTGCTGACAGAAAAAAAACAGCAATGGATGCAACATTATCAAGGCTATAAATACTGGTCGGACAATTATGTCCAAAAAGCGGCAGATCTAAACATAAAATTATGGTTGGAAAATGATAGCAATGTTAAGGTGGACCGTGCGAGCATGGCATATTCCGTAGAGGTCCGCAGCCCCTTTTTGGACTACAGAGTGGTGGAATTTGCAAGAAGTTTGCCCATGTCTTTTCGCTATCAGCGCGGCAGGCAAAAAAGGATTTTAAGGGATATTCTTAAGGAATACATCCCGGAAGACGTTTTTAACCAACCAAAAATGGGATTTTCAGCCCCCATAGGAGACTGGATGCGAAATGAGCTGCGACAAGACTTTGATAAAGCTCTTAATGATAAATTCCTGCATCACGTTCCAAACTTGAACGTTTCAACGTTCAAGAGGATGTACAAAAATCATATGTCACAAAAGGAAGATCATACGGAAAACATATGGAAGGTCTACATTCTTAGTCAGTGGTATAGAGAATTTGAAGAAATCAATACTGAACACAATACTTATCAATATACTGCCCAGATTTAACCTTTATGATGTCCACGCGATACGTTTTTGTCCAAGAGACGCTTTCAAAAACAATAAACCAAGCTTTCGGCAGAAAACCTGGTTTACCAATTAACTCGGAATACGTGTTATTATAGTATAAAGAGAGACCTAAGGCCTAATGGGCCTTATTATAGTCTAAGAAGCTATTAAATTTAAATATTCTTCAATATTTGTATAACCATCACCATCAGCATCTAGATGACCATCCTGACTGGAAGGGTCAAAACCATTCGCGTTTTCCCAATCATCGGGCATTCCATCATTATCGGTATCCTCGGGAGCTGTACCGTTTGATAAAACTGGGAATTCGTGAGTAGTGTACGAACTGTCTCTATTATACCCCGAGTTATAGTCGTCGATCAAGGTTAAATCTGCAGTATCCCGTTGCGGTAAACTGGCTCCGACATTTTGGTTAATATTATCCCATACGGAAAAAGCATCCACGACTAAAGATTGATTGTCCAATATCCAAGAGGTATACGGTGCAGACGACTGTTGGGTGGCCTTATCTCCTAAGACATTCCTATTTTGTGTACCATCCTCTCCTTGGGTAATATCCCATTCATCCTGACCATCACTACTTCTGAATGAATCTATATTGTTCTCAACATATACTTCAATCTCTTCGGCTTCATTACCTGCGTTCACCCAATCGTAATGATCATAAATTGGAACCGCTCTTCTGGAAGAAGTAACCCCTGAAGGTTGTTCATAGAAATTGGAAACAACGTTCACGAGATAACGTCCCGATCCTTGGTTATTCCTAATTCGAGTGGCTTCCTTATAATCATAGACCACGTTGTTGATTACTTCAGAGTACCTATCCGAATTGGGATAATCCCAATCAGAAGCGATTTGCGGGCTTCTTATCTCGTTCATTGTAAAGAAATTCCTGTAGAAAGTGATAAAATCCAAATCTCCTGTAATCAATGCTCCTTTGGAGCTACCTGTAAAGCCTTCACCAATGATACAGTTTTGAATTGTGACATTTCTAGTAAGTCTATTGGTATATTGTGTAATTGCTATGTTTTCATCACTTGCCCAGGTAACCGAGCAATGGTCTATTATGATATTTTCGCCTCCAGCGATGTGTATTCCATCAGCACCACTGGAGCTTCCAACATACTCCAAAGAATGTCTGACTCTAAGATATCTTATTACAACGTTGTTGGCACTAATTTCCATTACCGGCAGGTCTTGCCCGTTAATATTCAAGGCTATACCGCCACCAGGAGCGGACTGACCTGCAATGGTGATGTTGTCATTTGTAATGTACAAAGGGCTGGACAATGAAATATTTCCTCCTTGGGTAAAAAGAATAATTCGGTTGCCCTGGCTAACTGCATCCCGTAAAGAACCGGGGCCACTGTCATTCAAGTTGGTCACTTTGTAGACCTCTCCTCCTCTACCTCCGGTAGCAAACTTGCCAAATCCTTCAGCGGTTGGAAAAGCTTTCAAATTATCTGAAACAGTATCATCAACTATCGGATCATCATTTTCGTCGTTGGATTCTTTGTCTTTCTCAATATTTTCTTCAATATTCTGCTCCAAGGCTTCGACGAAGACATCATTTTCCTTGGAACAGCCGATAAGAACCAATATTAGAATTAAAATACTCAATGTAGGTTGCGGGGTTTTCAAGTTCAAGGGGCTCATTTAAAACGTATTTGGGGTATAAACTTAGTTACAAAACATTTTTTTTTAGACAAAAAGCCAAATTATTCGATGAAATACACTGATTAAATACAATTGAAAAGATTCCTTAACTTTTTCTTAGCAATCCAACTTCATTAATCAAGAGTGTCGATTAATTTGAACTTCCTCATGTACGCAGTTCACCGTCGAAATAGATTTTTTTAACGGATTTTTTAACATAAAAATCGATGAAATGCAAGAAATGCAAATTTCATTTGATGACTGCTGTAGGTTTTATTAATAGTAAGAAGTCAACAAATGTCAATTACCGAAAACAGTATGGCATCTATTTCCAAAATCCTTAGCATATTTGTGCATCAATACTGAATCAAATGGAAATACTAGTCACCGGGGCAGCAGGTTTTATTGGGTTTCATGTCTCAAAAAAGTTGATTGAAAACGGTCACAAGGTGGTTGGCCTTGATAATATCAATGATTACTACGATGTTCAACTAAAATTTGCCCGACTAAAGGAACTTGGTATTTCCAGAAAGAATGCAGAAGCATTCAACCAGCCTTCCTCCAGCTCCATTTATGGAGATAGGTTCAGGTTCATTAGGTTGGCACTTGAAAACAAGGAAGACCTTTCCAAACTTTTCAAAAAACACAATTTTGTCGCAGTTTGCAATTTAGCGGCACAAGCAGGTGTACGCTACAGTCTTGAAAACCCATCGGCCTATGTGGACAGTAATCTTGTAGGATTCCTGAACATACTGGAAAATTGTAGAAACAACAACATACGCCATCTTGTCTATGCCAGTAGTTCAAGTGTCTATGGTCTGAACAAAAAAATACCTTTTGCCACCACCGACAATGTAGACCACCCTATAAGTTTATATGCGGCATCAAAGAAGAGCAATGAACTAATGGCACACACCTATAGTCATCTTTTCAAATTTTGCTCAACCGGGCTACGCTTTTTCACGGTATATGGCCCTTGGGGCCGACCAGACATGGCCATGTTCTTGTTTACAGATGCGATGTTAAACGAAAGGCCGATAAAAGTTTTCAATAATGGCAATATGGAAAGGGACTTTACTTATATTGATGACATTGTTGAGGGCGTGGTACGAATTTTAGAAAAAGACACAGAACCAAGGGAAGAAAAGAATGAACTGTACAAACTTTACAATATCGGGAACAATAGCTCCGTAAAACTACTTGATTTTATTGAAGCGATAGAAGAAAGCCTAGGGATACGTGCCACTAAACAGTTTTTACCCATGCAGCCAGGAGATGTTGAAAAAACTTGGGCCAACGTGGATGATCTCATTAAGGATTATGGATACTCACCGAATACACCAATAAAAAATGGAGTTGACCAATTCGTAAAATGGTATAAAGAATTCTATAGCGTGTAACGTTCACCCAATTGTTAAGTGACCCTGACTAAAAAACCTTCCATGATTTGGAAGGTTTTTTTGTAGCTTTTGCCTTAGTTCTATCTAACACTAATACTTTATCATTCTTTTGGTTGAAATACCATCTTTTGTCTGAATCATCAAAAAGTAAGTGCCCACACTTAAATCAGTGGTCTCCAACTCAAAAACCTCAACATGATCATTTGGTAAAACCCTATGCATCACAAACCTTCCTTGAGCGTCATACACCTTCAAATCCACCATTTCGCCCATATAATCTGTCAAAACCAATGACGGGTTTTGGGTATTGCCAACAGGGTTTGGAAAAACAAGAATGCTCCCCATACTTCTAGAGGTAGTTGATAATCCTTGGGAGTTCACCAACACCGACAGTACTGTGGTACAACCCTGGTCCGAGCTCATGGTATACAGACCTGCGTCTGCCCCAGTGACACTGTTAATCTCATAGTTGTCCGAGGCAATGGAACCGTCAGGTAAAGTGATTGAGATATTTATTGCAGAACCCCCTGCATCCAGGTTTGGCAGGGCACTTATCATTAAATTTGTACCTTCATCCACGGCAATTTCCGAAGCCCCACTGCCCCACACGCCGTCTATTCGATACTCATTATATATTGCATCAGAGCCCGGAGGGCATGATGCTGCGCCCTGTACCGTCAAATCAAGAGTTGCAATACAGCCTTCCGCAGATGTAAAGGTATAGGTCCCACTGTCTGCAACGGTTACCTGGCCAAGACCATGGTTATCTCCGACCAAGGAGCCGTCAGGAAGTGTAATTGTAAGGTCCACGCTATCGGGAAGCATACTCAGCACCACATCGGTCCCCTCAGCTACGGTAATTGGGCCAAAACCACTTTGCGTAACCCCATCCAGTGTATATTCAGGAATTATGGAAACCCCTGTCACACAACCACTGGAACCTCCAACGGTAAGATTAATGGTTGTCTGACAGCCTTCGGCGGAGGTTAAAAGGTACGCTCCGCTATCTGCAGAGGTTACATTGCCCAGGCCATAGTTGTCTCCTACCATAGTTCCGTCCGGTAAAGTTATCGTAAGGCCAATATCATTGGGAAGCATGCTAAATACCACATCGGTACCTTCAACCACAACCAAGTCGTTCTCACTGCTCAACCAAATCCCGTCCAGCTGATATTCAGGAACAATACTGCCAGGCGGACAGGAACTAGCTGGCTGTATGGTCATATCCAGAGACGCCACACAACCCTCAGCGGAGGTGAAAGTATAGATACCGCTGTCAGCAGATGTGACCAGACCAAGGCTATGATTGTCACCTACCGTGGAACCATCAGGGAGTGTGATTGTAAGACCGACACCATCGGGTAGCATGCTGAGCACCACATCTGTGCCCTCAGCTACGGTAATTGGGCCAAAACCGCTCTGGGAAACACCGTCCAATATGTACTCCGGAATGACAGACACACCTGGCACACAGGAAGGGGAGCTCACCAACACCGACAACACCGTGGTACAACCCTGGTCCGAGCTCATGGTATACAGACCTGCGTCTGCCCCAGTGAGACTGTTAATCTCATAGTTGTCCGAGGCAATGGAACCGTCAGGTAAAGTGATTGAGATATTTATTGCAGAACCCCCTGCATCCAGGTTCGGCAGGGCACTTATCATTAAATTTGTTCCCAAATCCACTGTAATTTCAGAAGCACCACTGTCCCATACACCGTTGATTCGGTATTCGTTATATATCAGATCGGAACCTGGTGGACATGCGCCACTGGGAAGTACCGTTACATTTAAAGTGGCAACACAACCCTCAGCGGAGGTGAAAGTATAGATACCGCTGTCAGCAGGTGTTACCTGGCCAAGGCCATGATTATCACCTACCGTGGAACCATCAGGGAGTGTGATTGTAAGACCGACACCATCGGGTAGCATGCTGAGCACCACATCGGTTCCTTCATCTATGGTAATGGAGCTGGAACCACTTTGTGCCACTCCATCAAGGATGTATTCAGGGATAATGCTGCTAGGGGGACACGAAGTGGTGTCCTGTACGGTTATATCAAGCGTGGATACACAACCCTCAGCGGAAGTAAAAGTGTATGTCCCACTATCCGCAACTGTCACTTGGCCAAGACTATAATTGTCACCTGCTGTGGTGCCATCGGGAAGGGTAATTGTAAGGCCAATGCCATCTGGAAGCATGCTTAGCACTACATCTGTGCCCTCATCTACCGTGATAGCACCGGAACCACTCTGGGTAACACCATCAAGAGTATATTCTGGAATGACTGACACACCCGGCACACAGGAAGGGGAGTTCACCACAACGGAAAGCACCGTGGTACAACCTTGGTCCGAACGCATTGTATACAGTCCGGTGTTTGCCCCGGTAACGCTGTTAATCTCATAGTTATCGGGAACAATGGAACCATCCGGTAAAGTGATTGAGATATTTATTGCAGAACCCCCTGCATCCAGGTTCGGCAGGGCACTTATCATTAAATTTGTACCTTCATCCACAGCAATTTCCGAAGCACCACTGTCCCATACACCATCTATTCGGTACTCATTAAATATTGCATCAGAACCTGGAGGGCATGATGCTGCACCCTGTACCGTCATGTCAAGAGTTGCGATACAGCCTTCAGAGGATATAAATACATATGTGCCACTATCCGCTACAGTTACCTGTCCAAGGCTATAGTTATCACCTACAGTAGAGCCGTCCGGAAGCGTTATGGTAAGACCTATTCCATCGGGTAGCATACTGAGCACAACATCGGTTCCCTCCTCTACGGTAATGGGTCCGGAGCCACTCTGTGTAACCCCATTAAGTGTGTACTCGGGAATAATGGATCCAGATGAGCAACCACCTGCACCACCAACGGTTAGATTGATAGTTGTTTGACAACCTTCTGCAGATGTAAGAAGATAAATACCATTGTCGGCCGCCGTAACGTTACCTAGATCATAATTGTCACCGACCGTGGAACCATCAGGGAGTGTTATTGTGAGGCCAATATCATTCGGCAGCATGCTGAGCACAACTTCTGTGCCCTCAGCTACGGAAAGGTCGTTCTCACCACTAAGCCATACCCCGTCCAACTGATATTCGGGAATGATGCTGCCAGGAGGACAGGACCCCGTCCCTTGTACCGTCATATCAAGTGTGGCGACACAGCCATCGGCTGAAGTGAACGTATAAGTACCACTATCTGATGGTGTTACCAGACCAAGGCCGTAATTATCCCCCACTGCTGAACCATCTGGGAGAGTTATTGTGAGACCAATGCCATCAGGAAGCATACTCAACACAACATCTGTGCCCTCATCTACGGTAATCGCGCCAGCGCCACTCTGCGTAATCCCGTCGAGAGTATATTCCGGCACCACACTTCCCGGAGGGCAAGTCGTTGTGTCTTGAACAGTTATATCCAATGTGGCGACACAGCCCTCAGAAGATGTAAAGGTGTAAGTGCCGTTGTTCGCTTCCGTAACTTGGCCAAGGCCATGGTTATCTCCGACCGTTGAGCCATCTGGAAGTGTTATGGTAAGACCCAAACCATCAGGTAGCATGCTCAATACAACATCCGTACCTTCTGGAATTGTTATGGAACCGGAACCACTTTGAGTTACTCCGTCAAGTGTATATTCCGGAATTATTGATACTCCGGGAACACACGAACCTGGATTTACCACAACGGAAAGCACCGTTGAACAACCTTGATCGGAATTCATAGTATATAGCCCTTCATTTGCCTCTGAAACGCTGTTGATTTCGTAGTTATCGCCTACTACCGTGCCATCGGGCAAAGTGATAGAAAGGTTTATTGCGGACCCCCCTCCGTCAAGATTGGGCAGGGCACTTATCATCAAGTTGGTACCAACATCCACGGCAATTTCTGATGCCCCACTGTCCCATGCCCCATCAATACGATATTCATTATAAATGACATCGGATCCAGGAGGACAACTTGGCGCAACATTAAGTTCAATAACAGTTGCACATCCAGTGGCAGTTGTCATTACAAATTTTCCCTCATTTGATAGGTCAGCCAAACCATCACCCCCAATAACGAATGTGTCCAATTGATAGGCGGCAAATGCATTATGGCCTGGTAAATCGGTGACTGAACTGAAAGTAGGACTATCGATTTCATTTGTAGTCACAAAATACTCTTCTCCCGAACCTACTTGGGCCCTAATATAGATTTCATCTCCTTCAAAAGCATCGATAGTATTGCCCACAATCCAATCTCCAGTCGTTCCAATTCTGTATTCTGCCGTTATGGTTCCCGGAGGACACACAGGCACTGATGGGTCTTGTTGTTGCCCTATTTCGAACAAAGTATTTATTTCCTCTTCGCCCAGTGCCTTGTTGTAGACTTTTAATTGGTCTATTCTACCATCCAGTTCATCGGTTATTCCGCTATCAGAAAGTTGCGCTCTAACATCATAAAAGCCCGAAACCGTGAAAGCAGAATAGAATGGCAAGGTATCTTCCAAAATAAAATCACCTGTAGCAAATTGCGTACAAATCTCAATCCCATTGGCAAAAAGCCTAGCTATTTGACCGTCAAATGTTGCGGCCATGTGCACCCATTGATTTGTGGGTACGTAGCCCGCATAACAGTTTATGGATCCCTCGGTTGTGGGAAATTCCCATTTATAAAGACTGTTGTGAAACCCAAAGAAAATTGCCGGATAATCATGGCTGTAGACACCGGCATTCATTGCGTTTTCATCCCGATATACCCAAGCCATTACTGTTATCTCATCTTGTATGGACGCAAGTGAAGGCGAGTAAGGAATTTCAACGATACTATTACTGTCAAATTCCAATCCGTCCATCTCCATTGCACCGCCAAAAAGACCATCTGTGGTAAGGAAATTTTGCGTCAATGGAATAGGATTACCACTGTCATCCCGTTCTACGATAGTTGCATGATTACCGTTGCCTGAACTGTCCGAAACCAATGAACCGGAACCCTCATCAAATTCAAGATTCAGCACTAGATTGGGATTGTTCTGTAAAGGTATCGCAGTTCCTATTTGAATAGCCTCAGCTATACTCGGAACCCCATTGTCGTCAATCGCAAAGAGCATATAATAGCCCGGTGGTAATAAGTTTCTGTCCGGAATAGAAATACTATAGCTTCCGGCTCCCCCTGTGAATGACACGGGGATTCTTCGTTGTTCGTTGTTGGTACTGTGAGTGGCTGCTGAAAAACGAATCAGACTAAATTCCTGAATGTTTGAACTTCCGGTTACAGGAATCGAAGTGTTGTAATCTGCAGTATCCGGCGCAGAAATGGTTGGTCTGGCAGCAAGTGTACCATCTGGATTAAAGAGGTAGGAGGGACTATAAATCTCTGCATCAAAATGGTTATAGCATTCATCTGGATTAGATCCGTCACATAAACCTCCGCCTCCAACAAAAACACGGCCATCTATCATCAATATGGCTACACTGTGGTATGTTCTTGGGGTGACCATACCGGCAACGTTTGTCCATGAATTAGTGGAGGGGTCATATAACTCAGCAGTTAATCTGGCGCCGGTATCTGAAAATACCTCCGCACGATCAAGCCCTCCTGTCACCAAAACCTGTCCGTTAGGAAGAACGGTACTATTGTGCATAGTTCTGGAAAACTGAAGGTTGTTTGCTGTGGGTGTTACTGTAACATTGTTCCCGTTATTGATATCAATCACGTAAGAATTATCCTTTGCAGGAACAAAGGCTGGATCGCTGCTTCCGTAAGATTCAGCACCACCTACTTTCAAAATCCGTCCAATATCGAACATTACGGTGGTTCCTTTCATGGAATAGGTGTCATCGCCTCTGAGACCCGCTTCGTTAATTGACCCGCCATCATCAATGTCAATCCAGTGCATCATTTCACTGGGGCCTGCATGAAAGAGTCTTCCATTAGGCGCAGGCCATAACCAAACATGATTATCCACTCGATATAGTCCTCCGAGTTCTACGGCCAAATCATTTCCGGTATAAATATCTTCTCCTGTTATTCCTGGCAACAAGGTCCATCCAGTTTCCGGGGTCCATAGCTCTGCATCTTTGCCGCCATTGGTCAGGGGAGAGTCTCCATCACTCCACGAACCTCCCACTGTAAAAACGGAACCATCAGCCAAAGTAACATTGCCTTGGTAACCTCGGGGGATATTCATTTCTGATGCAACGCTCCAAAGACCCGTGGTTGGGTCATATATGCTTGTTTTTGTACTACTCGTACCCCCCGCAGATAAAATTCGACCATCCACAAGATTATTGATTCCCGGACAAAACATGTCGTGATCTGTGTTGCTGGTAAATTCACCCAAAGCCTGTCCATCTGTACCCATAAAAGGGTCGAAAATCTCGGTAAAGGTAGCTCCATCGCCAGTTCCCGTATAAGTATCTCGAAACTGTGAAGACCATGTGATCAAACGCCCATCGGGTAAATTTGCCACCGCAACCGGAACCAAACCAAACCCGATTGGGTCGCTCCATTGTCCATCCTGTGATGGATTCTGTGCAAGAGCGGGGCTCATGGCCAGTAAACTTAGAAGTAGAACAATTAATTTAAAATTGTAGAGGTGTTTCATAATTCTAACTTTGACTTAACAAAATTTCGGGGACACAACAAAATTAGGAATAGTGAAACTACAGCATCAAAATAAGCGTTGAAAGCATCCATTTCATCGACTAAATCACAACAATAATTTCATCTCTCTTTTTCTAAGTTTTATGTAAGAAAAATTGTATGGTCAGTAAAATTTTAAATTATTGATTATCAGTATTTTACAAAAAAGGATGTCATGTGAAATTTCTTTAGGTTCTTTTGGGCACAACTTCCAAATTTAAACCTAGAGTTAGAAGTTTTTCTTTTAGAAAACGAAAAACATTTCATCGAGTTAAATGGTATCTTGGAGAAATAAGATAGCGGTATTAGGATTCTTTTTCACATCTTTGCGGCGAAAAATTGAGCGTATATGAGCACTATACCACATATAACATTAAACAAAGACTCGCATGTTTTGGTGACAGGAGGAGCTGGATTCATTGGATCCAATTTATGCGAAGCCCTGATCGAAAACGGGAACAGGGTTACTTGCTTTGATAATTTTTCCACTGGAAAGCTTAAAAATATTGAGCATCTCCAGGAACATTCCAATTTTTTACTTATTGAGGGAGATATCCGAAATATTGATAATTGTCACAATGCTTGTAAAGGTGTAGATTATGTCCTACACCAGGCAGCTTTGGGTTCTGTACCCAGATCGATCAATGATCCCATTACCAGCAACGATGTCAATGTTTCTGGCTTTTTGAATATGTTAGTAGCATCAAGGGATGCGAAAGTGAAGCGTTTTGTTTACGCGGCCAGTTCCTCAACTTATGGAGATTCAAAGACTATGCCAAAGAAAGAAGATGTGATTGGAAAACCATTGTCTCCCTATGCAATCACCAAATATGTTAATGAACTTTATGCCGAAGTTTTTGCCAAAACATATGGATTGGAGACAATAGGGCTTCGCTACTTCAATGTTTTTGGCAGAAAACAAGACCCCAAAGGAGCATATGCCGCTGTTATCCCCAAGTTTGTGATGCAGCTAATGAAACATGAGTCGCCAATCATAAATGGGGATGGAAGTTATTCCAGAGACTTTACATACATCGATAATGTTATAGAGATGAATTTCAGAGCGCTCGAAGCAACCTCTGAAGAGGCTTTGAATACAGTTTACAACGCGGCTTTTGGTGAGCGAACCACTTTGAACGAATTGGTCGAGCTATTAAAAGAATATTTGGGTCATTTTGATGCCGAAATAGCTAATATTCAAGTAAAATATGGCCCAAACAGGCAGGGAGACGTACCCCATTCCCTAGCTTCCATTGAGAAGGCCAAAAAAAACTTACAATATAACCCTCAATATGATATCAAGAAAGGTTTGCAAGAAGCTACAACTTGGTACTGGAAAAACCTAAAATAACGCTAGAATGAATTTAACTGTAATAGGGACTGGATATGTTGGTCTGGTCAGTGGTACGTGTTTTGCCGAAATGGGCAATACCGTTACTTGTATCGACGTAGACGAGAACAAGATAAACAACCTAAAAAAGGGTGTAATCCCTATTTATGAGCCTGGTTTGGAGCCCATGGTATTAAGGAATGTCAAAAATAATACCTTACATTTCAGCACAAGCCTTAAAGACAATTTAGAAGACTGTAATATTGCTTTCATTGCAGTGGGAACGCCTATGGGAGAAGATGGATCTGCCGATTTGCAGTACGTGCTTCAGGTAGCTAAAGAAATTGGACAACATATGACACATCCCATGGTCATAGTTGATAAATCCACTGTTCCAGTGGGTACCGCTGACAAGGTTAGGGAAGCAATCAAAAACGAGTTACAACAAAGAAACAAGGATATAGAGTTTCACGTTGTTTCAAACCCTGAATTTCTTAAAGAAGGAGATGCCATAAATGACTTTATGAAGCCAGACCGTGTGGTTGTTGGATCCGATGATGAAGGTGCTTCAAAAATAATGCGAAATCTATACGCCCCCTTTTTTAGAAGTAGTATGGACAGACTGATTACAATGGATGTTCGTTCAGCCGAGATGACCAAATATGTAGCCAATGCCATGTTGGCTACCAAAATTTCTTTTATGAATGAAATAGCAAATATTTGTGAACTGGTAGGGGCTGATGTTAATAAGGTAAGAATTGGAATTGGTTCCGACAGTAGAATTGGCTACAGTTTTATCTACCCTGGCAGCGGGTATGGAGGGTCTTGTTTTCCAAAAGATGTTAAGGCCCTAAAAAGAACTGCACAAGAAAATGGTTATGATCCAAAGCTTATTACTGCTGTAGAAGATGTCAATGACAAACAAAAAATGGTAATTGCCAAAAAGGTGGTTGAAAGGTTTGGTGAAGATTTGATGGGAATGGTTTTTACGGTTTGGGGTCTCGCATTTAAACCGCAAACCGATGATATGAGGGAAGCTCCCGCTATCTATATTATAAAAGAGCTTTGCGAAAGAGGTGCTAAAATACATGCCTATGATCCAAAAGCAATGTTGGAGGCAGAGCACTTTTATTTAAAAGGCCTGGAAAATGTGGTTTATTTTGATTCCAAGTATGAGGCACTGAAAGATGCTGATGCAATGATACTACTTACCGAATGGAAGGAATTCCGTTCTCCAGATTTTGAAGAGCTGAAAAAACAGCTAAGACAGCCCATTATATTTGACGGCAGAAACCAATATGACTATCTGTCCATGCAAAATATGGGTATTGAGTATTTTCAAATTGGTAAAAAATAGCAACAAGTTATGGACTCGACCAAAATTGCAATAATAGGTTTAGGTTATGTCGGGCTTCCTTTGGCCAGGCTGTTTGCTACAAAATACCCTGTTATTGGATTCGATATCAATCATGAAAGGGTTCAGGAACTACAATCCGGAACCGACAGTACCCTAGAAGTGGATGATGCCGTTTTGCAGGAAGTATTGCAGACCTCATCAGATATTGAAAAGGGTCTTTTTTGCACGCATAAGATAGCTGAAATAGAGGACTGCAATGTTTACGTAGTTACGGTACCTACACCAGTCGACAAAACGAACAGGCCTATCTTGACCCCGCTTTACAAAGCAAGTGAAACAGTCGGGAAAGTATTAAAACAAGGGGACATGGTTATTTTTGAATCCACTGTGTATCCAGGTGTGACCGAAGAGGAATGTGTCCCTGTTCTTGAGCGCATAAGCGGGCTACAATACAATTCTGATTTTTTCGTGGGCTATTCTCCTGAAAGAATCAATCCTGGAGATAAACTTCATACTGTCGAGAAAATTTTGAAGGTTACCTCTGGTTCCACACCCGATATTGGAAAAAGAATTGATGACCTCTATTCCTCCGTGATTGAGGCCGGTACCCACTTGGCACCCAGCATTAAGGTTGCCGAGGCTGCGAAGGTAATTGAAAATGCACAGCGCGACATAAATATAGCCTTTGTCAACGAGCTCGCTAAAATCTTCAATCTAATGGGGATAGACACAAACGATGTATTGAAGGCGGCCGGTACTAAATGGAACTTTTTACCTTTTAAACCAGGACTGGTAGGTGGGCATTGCATTGGTGTTGACCCGTATTACTTGGCCCAGAAAGCTCAAGAATATGGGTATCATCCAGAGATTATACTTGCTGGTAGAAGATTGAACGATGGTATGGGCAAATATGTTGCCGCTGAGGTCGTTAAGTTGATGATAAACAGTGATATAAAAGTCAAGAATTCCAGTATTCTTGTTCTTGGAATCACTTTTAAAGAAAACTGTCCCGATGTTCGGAACACCAAGTCAATTGATGTCATCCGTAATTTGCAGAGTTATGGTGCAAACGTGGTGAACTATGATCCCTGGGCACCCGTTGAGGAGGTTGCCAGAGAATACTCATACGACATCTCTAAAGAATTGCCAAAGGGTAAATTTGATGCCGTTGTTCTTACCGTAGCGCATAGGGAGTTCCTAAAACTGGATATCAAGTCCTTGTTAAAGGAAAATGGTATCGTTTATGACGTAAAGGGAATTCTAACGAAAGGAGTAAGTAACGCAAGACTTTGAATCCGTATAGGCCATAATATAAATTACACGTTGTATGGGCAATAATCCATAGAATCCTTTTAAAATCAACATGACCTCAGTCCTATTATGGTCAATTGATTTTTCATAACATTACTTTCAGATATGTCAAGGGTAAAGCACCTCAAGAAGAATTTAAAGGTTAACCTGATATTTTATATCCTTTACACCTTTGTTGGATTCTTCAGTAGAAAAATTTTTCTGGACTACCTTGGCGACGAATTTGTAGGTCTTGTTGGTACTTTACAGAGCATTTTGGGTTTTCTGAACCTAGCCGAATTGGGTATTGGCACCGCAATAGGGTTTTCGCTTTATAAACCAATTTATGATAATGATAGGGAGACCTTAAATAAGATAATTTCCCTTCTGGGTTTCTTATATAGGCGGGTAGCCCTTATTACTTTAGGACTGGGGCTAATATGCTCTTTGTTCTTTGGGTATTTTTTCTCGGAAACGCCATTCTCACTTTGGCTGATTTTATATTGCTTTTATGCGTTTCTATTTTCTTCGCTTCTTGGCTATGTTGTCAATTTTCATCAAAGTTTGTTGCAAGCCGACCAAAAAGAATATCTGGTCACCTCATATCTGCATACCACAAACATCATAAGGCAAGTACTACAGGCCGCAATCGCTTACTATTTTAAAAACCTATACCTCTGGATAAGTCTTGAACTGTTCTTTTCAGTGGTCTATAGCGTGATTATCCGATATAAAATTAAACAGGAGTATCCCTGGTTGGACATTCACCGTAAGGCCACGCCGGATACTTTGTCAGATTTCAGGATCATAATTATTAAAATCAAGCAAGTATTTGTTCATAAAATTGCGGGATTTATAACATATGGGACTGACCAATTGTTGATCTATGTATTCGTCAACATTCAAAGCGTAGCTTTTTTCGGCAACTATGACCTGATTTATAAAATGATCCAAAACTTGGTGAGCAAATCATTTTCGGGCATTCATGCGGGAATAGGCAATCTAATTGCCGAGGACGACCAGAAAAGAATTGAGAAGGTTTTTTGGGAAATGATGACGCTACGGTTCATCATCGCAGGGGTCGCGGCATTGAATCTTTATCACTTAATCGATAGTTTTATCCTTATATGGTTAGGAGACAAATATATTCTTGAGCATGACGTAATTTTGTTTATGACCATTAACTTTTTTGTGGTGATTGCAAGACTTCCCATTGATAGTTTCTTAAACGGATACGGGTTTTACAAAGATACTTGGGCTCCAATTGTGGAGATTGTTCTCAACCTGATACTTTCCATTGTTCTGGGTAAAATTTGGGGCATCAAGGGGATTATTCTGGCCACAACAATAAGTGTAAGTAGCATCTTATTGTTTTGGAAACCCTTTTATCTCTATAGTACGGGTTTCAAGAAAAATGTTTTAACCAAATTCTGGCCCCATTTCTTGAAACTGGTTTTAGGTTTTTTGATTCCAGCTGCGATTTTGGATCTTTTGCTCAAAAGCCTAATTAAAGGAATTCCATTGAACTATTGGGAATGGTTCGTTTATGCTTTAAAACTCAATGTTTTGATTTTCTGTTTATTAGTCCCTTTTATGTATTTCTTTGGAAGGGGTTTTAAAGATTTGCTCTTCAGATTAAAAATTAGAAAAAAGTAACTATTCAATGAAAGACAAGGGCCCTAAAATATCGGTGATTGTCCCAGTATACAAAGTTGAGGACTACCTCCATAGGTGTATTGACAGTATTCTTGGACAAACCCATAAAAATCTGGAAATCATTTTGGTAGATGATGGATCACCTGACCAGTGCGGAAAAATTTGTGACCAATATGCAAAAAAAGATAGCAGGATAAAGGTAATACACCAGCTGAACATGGGTTTGAGCATGGCCAGAAACAATGGTCTGGAAATAGCCAGTGGCGAATATGTGGGTTTCGTGGATAGCGATGATCAAATAGCACCAACTATGTATGAAACGCTTATGAAAATAATGCGAAATCATAAAGTAGAAGTGGCCGAGTGCCCCCACAAAAAAGGTGACGAAATAGTATATCAAGAATCGGAAGACGATAAAATAGTCCAAACTTTTGACGAGGCAGTGCAACGAAAAAATGATAGGAGCTTCAATAATGTCACCAATAAGCTTTACAGATATGACCTGATCAAGGAGATGAAATTTGTGAAAGGAAAGATTATGGAGGATATCATTTTTACTTCCGAGATATGGTCAAAAATCGATAAAATTGGCTTCTCACCAAAATCACTTTACATATATACTGTTGATAGTCCGAGTATCCTCCGAAGTGCCTACAGTCATAAAAAGATAGAAGGCCTTTGGGTTATCAATACCGCGTTTGAGAATTTTTTAAAACTCGCAAGAACGGAAAGTGCAAGGGAGGTCTTAAGACAAAAGTTGTTGAAGACGTTATTGGCGCACTTCCATTCTTTGCTTGATAGCCCTGAGCTGGACCCTGCTAAAAAAAACATGAAAAAAATGGTGCGGCTTATAAGAAGGAACTCAAAATTCAGATATCATAATTTGTATTTTACCTTAATCAATTGCCTTCCCCTTTCCGTATATAGAGTTTTTCACAAAATGAATTCACGAAGAATTCATTGGCAGGCCCACCTTCAAATCCAAGCTATTTAGACCAGAACATGAAAACCCAACCAAAGATAAGTGTAGTAATACCAATTTATGGAGTAGAGCCCTACTTGAACAAATGCGTGGATAGTGTACTAAACCAGACCTACAAAAACCTTGAAGTTATTCTGGTCGATGATGAATCTCCCGACAACTGTGGAATTATTTGTGATGAATACGCCAAGAATGATAATCGAATCAAGGTAATACATCAAGAGAATAAAGGACTCAGTGGTGCTAGAAATTCTGGACTGAAGATTGCGACGGGAGACTTCATTTCTTTTTTGGATAGTGATGACTGGTTGGATTTGGATGCTTTTGAAACAATAATGGACATCGCCAATAAGCACAAACTCGACATAGTTGAATTTGACCTCATAGAAAGAAAATCAGAAAATGAAACATCGGAAATGTATTTGTCGTCCGCCGATAGGAAAAGCAAGCTAAGGAAAACGGAACTGCAGATCGCCAATCATATCGAAGTTTATGAACGAATCATAAAGAATACAACATTTTCGGTATGTAGAAGGATATACAAACACAATGTCATCAAAAATTACCTTTTTCTTGAGGGCAAAACTTCCGAAGATGTTTACTTTACAATGGATAACATTAAAAAATTTGATAGACTGGGCTATTTCCCGTTTCCCTTTTACAACTACAGAGTCAATCCAACAAGTATCACCAGAAAACCTTATACCCTAAAAGACTTTGATGCCCTTGATGCGGCTTTTCACTTGTACCGGTCAATCATGGAATCTTTCCCCGAACGTGAAGGGATAAAGAAACTTGCCCATAAGCATCTGTTAAAGAGATTGTTAAGACATTACAAGCTTTTGAATTACAATGCAGGTCTTGATCCAGATTATAATTACAGGAAGGAAGCAAAAAAAATGATCGACAAATATTATTCGAAAGAGGTAAGTCCTTCCAAAGAATTGGATGTTGCCAGATATTTGCCAATGCCGATGTTTAGATTACTGATCGGTTTGCATAAAATAAAACTGAATATGACCCAAGGATAATCCAACACCATTACCCTGAAAATAGGTAAGGATTCTTTAAAGGGGTTACAGGTTTCTAGAAAAATGGAATAAACATAAACTGTTCGTACAAGAATTAACCAATGTCAACTAAAAAAAGGAAGATTGCATTTGTAATAGGAAAACTCTCCAGTGGAGGTGCCGAACGGGTGATTTCAACCTTGGCCAACAGTTTAATCGGACGCTATGACATTATTATAATACCCTTTGTTGAAAACATTCCTTTTTATAAACTCCATTGCCATGTTAAAATCATTCCATGTAAAAAGCAGATTGCAACTCCCGATAACATTTTTGCTTCCCTAAAGTTAAACTTTCAGTTGGTTCGGAAAACCTCAGAAATACTTCAAAGAGAGGGTGTACATGTTACAATTGGTTTTATTACCTCGGCCAACATAATAGCGGTAATAGCTTCCAAAATAGCCCGCATCCCTTGTATCATTTCGGAGCGAAACAATCCCATGAAAGAAAATGTAACAAAGTTCTGGGTGCTATTACGAAGGTTTTTATATCCAAGGGCCAACTATGTTGTATTGCAAACCAACGGAATCAAAGAATTTTATAATAAGCAGATCAAAGCCTCAAAAATGGTAATTTTGCCAAATCCAATTTCCAAAGAACTGACAGAGAAAAGGGAGAACAGATCAAAACGAGAGAAAACTATCTTGACCGTTGGCAGATTGGATATAAACAAATGCCATGAGCTTATTATCAGGGCATTTCATCAGATATCAAACGAGGATTGGAAGGTGCTGATTGTTGGGGATGGGGACAACAAATCATATTTAGAAAATCTTATCGATGATTTAGGTTTACAGGAAAAGGTGAATCTTATTGGGGCGACCAAGGACATTGCCCAATATTATAATACTGCTCAAATCTTTGCTTTCGCCTCAAGGACTGAAGGTTTTCCAAACGCGCTTTTAGAAGCAATGCATTTCGGGCTGCCAAGTCTCTCTACCGACTGTGCCTTTGGCCCAGCCGATTTAATACAAGATCAAGTCAATGGGTATCTGGTTCCTGTTGATGATCTGGAAAAATTTAAGGGGAGATTAAAAAAATTGATGGAAAGCAAAGCGTTGAGAAAAAAAATTGGTGAGAATGCCAAAGTTTCAACAAACAACTTTAAGACTGAAATGGTCGTTGAAAAATGGGCAGACCTGATTGAACGGACATTGTAAGATGAGGTATGAACTTTCTGAGTTTTAAAATTATGTTTAAAAAACCTATAATAAACTGACATTTCTAAGGTATCTCATACTATTTCTGTTTGTTCTTAATATCTCGGGAGCAATCTTTGCATACGTTGGACCAGGTTTGCTGCCTTCTATGGTTAGTTATTTTTCCTACCTACTGCTTTTGTTGTACTATCTGTTGGTTGACAAGGGTGTCCTCAACAAATGGATGATTGCAATTGGGCTGCTTTACTTTATCATTGCTGGTTTTCAGTATACTGGACCATTAAGCTACTTTGTAACGAATTTCCTTAAATATTTCATCGCGGTAATCTGTGGATATGAAGTGATAAAAAGGACCTCTAGCGATGAGTTTTTTGTTTTTTTGCTACTAGGGGCCCTCACCATTTTGCTACACGCGACGGTCATCCAGGGAGGAAGTGCAGATTATGGAAGATTCAGTGGATTCTATATAAATCCAAATGGAGCAAGTTTCATATGCAGTTCAGGGTATGCGTTAAGTTATACCATAAAAAACAAAAGGCTAAGGCTTATTGCACAACTGATTTTAACAGCAATGGGACTGTTGACCCTTTCGAGAACATTTATCGCAACCTGGGTATTGCTAAATCTTCTTTCCTTAAGGATAGATGTGAAAAACGTGAAAATCTTCTTTTTAGGATTTGGCCTAGTTCTTGTCTTAATAGGAATCAGCGAAATGCTGCCGGTCAAAAACGTACGGATCAACCAGTTGAAAAGGCTCACGGAAAATGAAAGGGTCGAAATGAAAGAAATCAATGATGATTCTAGGACAGACACCTGGGCCAAATTTTACGATGACATAATGGGAAATCCATTTTTTGGCATGGGCTATTATACTTTTCAGGGGGGTACGGAAAGAAGAGCACTGGGAGTACATAATACCTTTTTGTTGATCCAAGGTGAATCCGGTATCATTCCTACCATAACATTTATCATTTTTTACCTCTACCTTTTCATTTCGAGTATACGTCTTTTTCCAGTAGCTCCCAATTTGATGATGCAGGTATTTGTACTGATACTGTTTTTGGCCGTTTCGCATATCTATTTTACACATCATTTTATTCTAATGATTTCGATGTGGATTCAATATCAAGTCAAGCAAAAAAAACTGGAGCCGGTATGAAAAAACTAATTTCAAAAATCAAATCGCTGTACTATTATCACACAAAGAGCAACCTTGAATATGCAAAACACATTGGTGTAAACATAGGTGATAAATGTAGGGTATATATCAAGGATTTTGGTTCAGAACCCTGGCTAATTACCATTGGTAATAAGGTTACCATTACTAGTGGGACACGGTTCATAAATCACGATGGATCAACATGGTTAATAAGTGATGACAAGGGCAGGAGACAGCTTTTTAGGGAAATAGTCATCGGAAACAACGTGTTTATTGGAATGAACTCCATTATTCTACCAGGTATTAAGATTGGGGACAATGTGGTGGTAGCCGCCGGCAGCGTGTTGACGAAGTCAGTTCCTTCCGGAAGTATTGTCGGAGGAAATCCCGCCAAGATTATCGGTTCTTTTGATTCCTATAAAAAACGTGTCTTGGAAACATATATTTCCAATGACCAATTGGATT
>JANQRD010000069.1 GCA_028284725.1 Allomuricauda sp.
CTTCACGCTGATTTTGCTTTTTATGCATTGGATCGAGATCCAAGTTCACGAACCCTAAATCCTGATTTGGCCTCAGGATCTTTACTTGATATTGGCATCTATCCCATTTTCTTGGCCTATCTCATTTTGGGCATGCCTGATGGTATTGCTGCATACTCCAATTTTCTTCCTAACACCACTGAGGTACAAACCTCCATGATTTTTCAATATTCGAATGCGCAAGCCATTTTGTATAGTGGTTTCAACAGCAAATCAAAAATGGAAGCCGAACTGTCTGGGCATACAGGAGAGATTTTCATTGAACCGCGATGGCATGAAGCCAATGGTTTTAGACTTGAGCAAGGAGATGAGGTGCAAACCTTTGATTTGCCCATGGAAGGCAATGGATTTGTTCATGAAATAGGGGAGGTGCAGCAATGCTTAAAATCCAAAAAGCTGGAAAGCAATTTATGGTCCCATCAAAACAGCCTTGATTTGGCCGAACTTTTGGATACCGTTCGGAAAAAAACGGGTATTCGCTTTCCTTTTGAGGCATAATCCACAGTATAGCTGTTGTCGTTAATCAATTTTTACGATATTTGATTTTCTACTGAACGATATATATGGGAATGAACAAAAATACAGTGCTTGCCTGGGCAACATGGATTATGATATTTGTTGGAGTTGGAATGATAGCCTTAGGAGCCTTCAAATATGATGAAGTTGCTGGATATGGTTTTGGTGCGGTTGGAATTGGTTTTTTTGCTATTGCATGGGTTTTCAACGCGCTAAAGGGCAGAGTATAATTCCTCATTTTTCTTAATTCAAAAACAGTTAACCAATGTCAGACGATAAGAAGGTCATTTTTTCAATGTCCGGTGTCACCAAGACGTTCAAAACGGCGAACACTCCGGTACTTAAAGATATATACCTCAGCTTTTTTTACGGCGCCAAAATCGGAATACTAGGACTTAACGGTTCGGGTAAATCTACTCTCTTAAAGATTATTGCTGGGGTTGATAAGAATTATCAAGGTGATGTTGTCTTTTCTCCAGGATATACGGTGGGCTATTTGGTACAAGAGCCCCAATTGGATGAGGACAAAACCGTGCTTGAGGTTGTGAAGGAGGGTGTTGCCGAGACCGTTGCCATTTTGGACGAGTACAATAAGATCAATGACATGTTCGCATTACCTGAGGTTTATGAGGATGCGGACAAAATGCAGAAGTTGATGGACAAGCAAGCGGAGCTTCAAGATAAAATTGATGCCTCCAATGCCTGGGAACTCGACACCAAACTCGATATTGCCATGGACGCACTGCGCACCCCGGAATCCGATAAAAAGATTGGGGTACTCTCTGGAGGTGAACGAAGAAGAGTTGCTCTATGCAGACTTTTGTTGCAAGAACCCGATGTGCTACTTCTTGACGAGCCCACCAACCATTTGGATGCCGAATCCGTGCATTGGTTGGAACATCATTTGGCGCAATACAAAGGAACTGTGATTGCCGTTACCCACGACCGCTACTTTTTGGATAATGTCGCTGGATGGATTTTAGAGTTGGACCGAGGGGAGGGAATTCCCTGGAAAGGCAACTACTCAGGATGGTTGGATCAGAAGGCCAAGCGTTTGGCCCAAGAGAGCAAGCAAGCCTCCAAACGGCAGAAGACATTGGAGCGGGAGTTGGAATGGGTACGTCAAGGTGCCAAAGGAAGACAAACCAAGCAAAAGGCTCGTTTAAAAAGTTACGACCGCTTGCTAAGCCAGGATCAAAAGCAGTTAGAGGAAAAATTGGAGATCTATATTCCCAATGGTCCCAGATTGGGTACCAATGTCATTGAGGCTAAAGGGGTCAGTAAGGCGTATGATGACAAGCTGTTGTACGAAAATCTTAATTTCAACCTTCCCCAAGCAGGAATAGTGGGCATTATTGGACCGAATGGGGCGGGAAAGACCACGATTTTCAGAATGATCATGGGGGAAGAAAAACAGGATAAAGGCGAATTTGTGGTAGGCGATACCGCAAAACTGGCTTATGTAGATCAAAGCCATTCGAACATCGATCCGAACAAAACGATTTGGGAAAACTTCAGTGATGGCCAGGAATTGATCATGATGGGAGGGAAGCAGGTAAACTCAAGAGCCTATCTCAGTCGATTCAATTTTTCGGGTAGTGAACAGAATAAAAAGGTGAGCATGCTTTCTGGGGGAGAGCGCAACCGACTGCACTTGGCCATGACATTAAAGGAGGAAGGGAATGTGCTGCTATTGGATGAGCCTACCAACGATTTGGATGTAAATACACTGAGAGCCCTGGAGGAAGGTCTTGAAAATTTTGCAGGCTGTGCGGTGATCATTTCGCACGACAGATGGTTTTTAGATCGGATATGCACCCATATCCTTGCCTTTGAAGGTGATTCACAAGTGTATTTCTTTGAGGGGTCTTTTTCCGACTATGAGGAAAACAAAAAGAAACGCTTGGGAGCGGATATCATGCCCAAGCGTATCAAATATAAGAGGTTGATTAGGTAAACTGTGTTTACTTGTTCTTTTGCAGGGATTGCAGACCTTCTTCAAGAAGCTGCTGTGCTTTTTCCAAATAAGCTTTTTGATGGTGTTCCAAGCTGTTGGGATTTTCCCCACTTTCAGACGTTTCGTGATTGAATGAGTTTGAAAAAAGCACAAGTTGCTCAATTGCTTTTTCTGCGGATTGAAGTCTTTCAGAGGAATGTTTTTCAAAAACCTTTATCATTTCCATTTCCATGGATGCTTTGTTGTTTTCCTCAGCTTCTGCATACGCCTCATGCTCAAGCGTACTTTCAGCACCATCCTCAACAACGGCAGTTGCGGCATTACCTAAAGTACACTCATCCAAAATGGTAATCAATTCGTTAATAATTCCAACGGATTTCTTAGTGTAGAATCGTCCTGCATCCCAGTCGATGGGCTCGATGGCTTTGTTCAAGGTTTCAATTGCATCCAAGGTCTTGTCCTCGGATTTGGCACAATCGCATTCTGCTATAAAGACTTTCGACTTTTCAAGTGCAATGAGAGCTCTTTCGGCATAATACATCTGATGCTCAAAATTGGTAGCGGTCAATGCCTTTTTGGAATGACTCAGGCCATAGGTGATTTTGGCATAGAAATTATCGCACTGATTGGAAAAAGTCGTGTATAGGGCGCAAAAAAATACAGCTACGAATAGCACATAGGATTTGGGAGCCATGGTCTACGTATTGATTTGGGTTTGGTCTGTATACTTAACGTCAAACTCAACTCAATATTTTATGGCGCTAAAAATCATCGTTGGGATACCAATCCAGCTGTACTACCTTAATGTTGGAATCACCTTGGTTTACAAGGTTTTTGAAGTGTTCAACATCACTTACATCCGGACGGCCCCTATAATGGTAGGGATAAACTTCCTTTGGTTTGAACTCAAGCACGGCATCAGCAGCACTTTTAACTGTCATGGTATATGGGAGATTCATGCAGACAAAGGCCTTGTCGATATTTTGTAAGGCTCGCATCTCCGGGATGTCTTCGGTATCACCCGAAAAATAAAGCCGTTCCCCTTCAAGATCTAATACATAGCCGTTACCTCTTCCTTTGGTATGGAACTTAAGGGCCTCCTCACGTAAGTTGTACATCGGGATCGCTTCGACTGTTATTCCATAGCGTTCTTTGGAATCCCCGTTGTTCAGCACATCTATTTGAGGTGTGAATTCCTCTGGGATTTTATCAGCTACGGCTCGCGGAACCATAATTTTAGCCTTTTGAGTATTCAGTTCTTGCAGGGTCTCCAAGCTAAAATGATCGCCGTGGATGTCGGTAATCAAAATAAGATCAGGCAATTTTTGATTTTCAAATGCCTTTTTTCCTCCTACAGGAT
Organism: Allomuricauda sp.; assembly: GCA_028284725.1. GTDB lineage: Bacteria > Bacteroidota > Bacteroidia > Flavobacteriales > Flavobacteriaceae > Flagellimonas. The sequence continues at coordinate 3,873 of JANQRD010000069.1, forward strand.
CTATGTATATGGTAATACCCTTCCATTCAAGAACGGTGGTGGCATGTTCTATAGGAATGATTTTTAAATCATTTTTAGCATTCTCCATGGTCTTGGCTGAGTTTTCCTGCGACCACATTTGCCCAAAAGAGAGCAGGAAAGTCAACAAAACAAAGTAGTTGAGATAATTTTTTTTCATTTTCAATTGTTCGCTAGTCCCTTTAAAATTAAGGCTTATAACCTAAAGGACACCTTTTTTTTAACATTAATTAATCCACTATGATCCAAAACAAAGGCTAAAGCGTATATACACCAAACACAATTGATTAAATAGAATTAAAACGCAAAATCAATTAATTCAAAAAATTATGAGCGAGACAAAAAGTAACAATGGATTGAAGGTGATTGCCGGTTTGCTTGGAGTGGTTCTTTTGGGAACCATTATTTATACGGTAAGTCTTTACCAGGACAAGAAAAAGACCACTAATGCCCTTACCCAGGAGAAAGAGTTGGTTGTTGAGGATTTGAACAACCTTAAATCGGAGTACGACAAAGCTATTTTAGAAAGCAATGCTACTAACGAAGAATTGGTTGCCGCAAGGGACAATATTGCAAAGTACATCGATTCCGTATCAGCAATGAAAGCTGACATTGCAACACTTTCTCGATACAGAAGACAAGTTGGTGTGCTTAAAGCTGAGCGTGAAAAACTAATGAAGCAAGTAGATTCTTTGACCCAGTCCAACTCGTTGTTGGCCATGGAAAGAGACAGCACATTTGCTGAGTTGGAAAAACAAACTGTATTCAACGATTCTTTGGTAGTACAGAACACGCAATTGGCCGATGCTGTTGAGCGAGGTTCTGCTTTGAGCCTTTCTAGCTTCACTGTTGATGCTGTAAGGGAAAGAAACAGCGGAAAATTGGTTTCTACTTCTAGAGCTAAAGCTACTGATAAATTCAAGGTTTGTTTTACAATTGCTGATAACGTAATCGCTGAAGCTGGAGATAGAGAGTTCTTTATCGAGGTATTGGATCCCCAAGGAAATGTTTTGGGTGATAGCTTCTCCAAGTCCAGCGAAGAAGGTGCTTCCATTACGTACAGCAAAGGAACCAACTTCTACTATGAGAACAGCTCTTTGGATGTTTGCGATTACATTAATAAGCCAGCTGCCGATTTCCAGAAAGGAAATTACATGGTGAATGTTTATGACAACAAGTTGAAGTTGTTGGGAACTTCCAAGTTCGCCTTGAAGTAATTCACACACTATCCATATATCATCAAAAAGCCCGGTTGCAGATGCATCGGGCTTTTCTTTTTTCCTATCAGTTTTTTACTTCAAGCTACCCACCATATCCTCAGGTTTTACCCATTGATCATATTCTTCAGGGGTCACATAACCCAAATTAATGGCTTCTTCCCTTAAGGTAGTTCCATTTCTATGTGCTGTGTTGGCAATTTCTGCAGCTTTGTAATAGCCTATTTTTGTATTCAATGCTGTGACCAGCATCAGCGAATTGTTCAACAAGGTTTTGATGACTTCATGATTCGGTTCAATTCCAACAGCACAGTTCACATCAAAACTTACACAAGCATCTCCTAGCAGTTGCGCGGATTCCAATATATTGGCAGCCATCATCGGTTTAAAGACGTTGAGTTCATAATGTCCTTGGGCACCGCCTACACTCACGGCAACATCATTGCCCATTACCTGCGCGCAGACCATGGTCAATGCTTCGCATTGGGTCGGATTTACTTTGCCAGGCATAATGGAACTTCCTGGTTCGTTGGCTGGAATAATGATTTCACCAATTCCCGAACGTGGTCCGGAGGCCATCATACGAATGTCGTTGGCAATTTTATTGAGGGAAACTGCCAATTGTTTCAAGGCACCATGACTTTCCACTATGGCATCGTGGGCTGCCAAAGCCTCAAATTTGTTATCTGCCGTTTTGAAGGGGTGTTTCGTAAATTCAGCAATGTATTTGGCAACCAAAACATCGTATCCCTTCGGGGTGTTCAGTCCTGTACCAACAGCCGTTCCTCCCAAGGCAAGTTCTGACAAATGATCTAATGTGTTTTTCAAAGCCTTTAAGCCATGATCTAGTTGGGAGACATAACCGGAAAATTCCTGACCAAGAGTTAGGGGAGTGGCATCCATTAGATGCGTACGTCCAATTTTTACCACTTCTTTGAACTCCTTTGCCTTTTTGTCCAAAGTATTCCTCAGTTGTTCCACGCCAGGAATCGCTACTTCAACAATTTTCTTATAGGCGGCAATGTGCATCCCAGTTGGGAATGTGTCATTGGAAGATTGGCTTTTGTTGACATCATCATTGGCTTGTAGGGTCTTTTCGCCTTCACCGATTTTATTACCGGCAATTTCATGGGCACGATTGGCAATGACCTCGTTCACATTCATATTGCTTTGTGTACCGGATCCCGTCTGCCAAATCACCAAAGGAAATTGATCATCGTGTTCACCTGATAGAATTTCATCACATACCTTGGCAATCAGATCCCTTTTCTCAACAGGAAGCACACCCAATTCATGGTTCGCATAGGCCGCCGCCTTTTTCAAATAGGCAAAGCCGTAAACCACATCAAGGGGCATGGAAGCCGGAGGGCCAATTTTAAAGTTGTTCCGAGAACGTTCGGTCTGGGCTCCCCAATACTTGTCGGAAGGTACCTTTACCTCACCCATGGTATCTTTTTCAATTCTATAGCTCATTTGTTATGATTTTGATTTACAAATTTAGGGGTTCGTGGTTTTATTTAATATAAGGAACTTCCACGAAAAAGATTTTTTAAAGGGAGATTTGCTTTTTTTGACCAAATCAGGGTATCTTTGTTGTACAAAACAATTGATTCATGTTCGAATTTGACCAATATCTAGGTTTTTTAGCGTTTTTAACCATCCTTACCATAGGATTCTGGCTGATGATTTTCTTATTGACCTTTGTGGTGCCGTATTGGCTGTTCGGCAATCTGATGGAAATGTACAAAGAACGACGTGAGGCCAAAAGAGCTGCACGCAACGCATAAAAAAAGAGGCTTTTGGCCTCTTTCTTTTTATTCTTTAGATTTTTTCTTCTTCTTTTTCTTCTTCTTTTTGGTTTTGAACCGGTTCTCTTGAAGTTCCAGGAAATCATTATACTTATCTTCCGGTAAGCCGGCTTTCAACTCTTCTTCTTGCCGTATTCTGATTTTCTCAACGGCTTCTTTCATTTTTTCTGGCTCTAGCTGCAATATTTGCAGTTCAATACGTTGTTGAACAGAGGTTACAAGGGTCGTTCTAACTACCGCTTCCTCGAAAGGATTCAGTTCCAGAGCTTCTGTAATGGATGGCATTTGCTCATCAACAAGTTCCTCTGCAGTTAAGGGCTCCTGTTTTTGGGTCGGTTGCCCACCAGCCTGGGGTACTATGCTCCGTTGTCTCCCGTATCTGCCGTATGGATTCCCATATCCAAATTGTGCAATCAGTGTTTCTGAGGCAAACAAGGTCAACAAGGTGGACAAAATCAATATTCGTATACTTTTCATGATGTATCCCTTAGGAGTTTAAAATTAACACAAAACTTTTAAAAACTGCTTAAAACAATGTAAACTAGCATGTTGGTCACATAAAAGATTTTCATGTGCTTCCCTGATGGAACCCATTACAGTAATTTCTCGATGTTTTCTGCAGGTCTTCCGATCACAGCCTTCTTTTCCTTAACAATAATAGGACGTTCTATCAGTTTTGGGTTTTCCAACATGGCATCTATGAGTTCTTCATCAGAAAGCAACCTGCCCTTATATTTTTCTTTCCAGACGGGCTCGTTTTTACGAATCAATGCTTCCGTAGGAATACCGAGACAGGCGATAACGTTTTTCAATTCCTCTTTAGTCGGAACAGTATCCAAATATCGTACTACCTCAAATTTTTCTCCCGATTTTTCAAGAAATGCCAACCCCTCACGGGATTTTCTACATCTTGGATTGTGATAAATCTTAATCATATATTGTTTACTTTTTCTATAAAAATGGATTGGTCGTTTATAGATAAATTCTTTAGCTGAATCTCCAAATCCCATAAAATTCTTGCCTCTTATCTCTTTTTTCTCGCTTCTCAACCCTAAACCCTAAACCCTTCACCTTTTACCTCTTGGGTCTTTTTCTTGCTTCTTAACTGTTAACTCTTGCCTCTTGCCTCTCACTTCGCTATTCATCCTTTTGTCCCATCATCATGAGGTAGGCCTTTAAAAAAGAATTGATGTCCCCGTCCATTACGGCATCTACATTACCAGTTTCCTCACCAGTTCTTACATCCTTTACCAGCTTATAGGGATGCATTACATAGTTACGTATTTGTGAACCCCATTCAATTTTCATTTTTGAGGACTCAATCTCGGCTCTAGCTTCCTGTTTTTTCCGGAGTTCAATTTCGTACAATTGCGATTTCAACATCTTCAAAGCGGTAGCCCTGTTATCGTGCTGGGACCGTGAATCGGAACAGGAAATTTGGATTCCCGTGGGTTTGTGCACCAGCTGTACTTTTGTTTCCACCTTGTTCACATTTTGTCCCCCTGCACCACTGGAACGTGCAGTTGTAATCTCGATATCCGATGGATTCACTTCGATTTCTATGGTATCATCGACCAGTGGATACACATATACCGATGCGAAAGAGGTATGTCGTTTGGCATTGCTATCAAATGGGGAAATTCGAACTAAACGATGCACCCCATTTTCTCCCTTCAACCATCCGAAAGCAAATTCACCCTCTATCTCCAGGGTCACCGTTTTTATTCCGGCAACATCACCTTCCTGATAGTTGAGCTCCTTTACTTTGTAGCCATTTTTTTCACTCCACATCAAATACATTCTCATGAGCATGGCCGCCCAGTCACAACTTTCTGTACCTCCAGCCCCTGCGGTAATTTGAAGTACCGCAGTGAGTTCGTCTCCCTCATCTGAAAGCATATTTTTAAACTCCAGATTCTCGATGGCGGCTAGCGTCTTTTCCCAATGTTGATTGACTTCTTCTTCTGAGACTTCACCTGCCTGTTGAAATTCGAGCAGCACCTCAAGATCTCCCGCCAAAGTTTCGGCGGTATTAAAATCCTCAACCCATTTTTTTTTGAATTTTAAGGATTGCATCTGGATTTGAGCCTTTTGTGGGTCGTCCCAGAATCCGGGAGCTAGAGTTTTCTCCTCTTCATTTTCAATCTCGATAAGTTTGGCATCAATGTCAAAGATACCTCCTTAACGCACCAAGGCGTTCAATAAGATCTTTATGTTGATCTGCGGTAACCATAGGATAAATTTCAGGCAAAAATACGTTTCTTTTTGGATTGAAAAACTATTGCTGGGAAGCCTCTACCTCGACGGTGTAACGTGTGGTATTTTGACCACTGGTATAAACCACACCCTTTAATGGAGAGCAGTCGTTGTAGTCCTTTCCATGTGAAACTTTTATGTGGTTACTGCCCACCAATAGGTTGTTTGTGGGGTCGAAACCGACCCAACCCACTTTGGGCACAAAAGCTTCTACCCAAGCATGCATCTGTGAATCACCGAAGTAACCGTTCCCTTGATGAAGGTATCCTGAAACGTACCGCGTAGGAATCCTATTCTTTCGGGCTATGGCACAAAACAAATGGCTGAAGTCCTGACATACCCCATGTCTTTTTTCAATGATTTCCTTCAGGGGAGTGTCAACTGTGGTGACGCCTGTTTTAAAGAACAGTTTATTGTAAACCCACTCGTTCAATGCCTTGAGATTATCAAAAACATGCTTTGATTCATCGAAAACATAAATGGATTCATGTTTGGCAGGTAGGGTTGTAAATCGGGTATGCTTTAGGAACGGTTCATGTTGCGTACGAAAAGAGATTTTTTGAAGGGTCAGATAGTCATCGGAAACATTTAGGTTCAATATAAAATCAAAGGGATTGACCTCTTTTTTTGTCACATCAAACTTTGCTTCGAAAGCAACGGAATCGAACTTTTTCTGCAGTCGGATACGCACTACCTTGAACCCCAAACCATTGATTGAAAGTTCATGTTTTGCCCTAAGGCTATTGTTGAATTCCCAATGAATCAACTCCTGTGTATCGTTCTCCTCCGGGATTACCGCGAATTGCCAATAGGCTTCATGCACAAGTGCATCATAGACGTTTTCGGCCTTATAAACGATGGTATATGCTAAGGACATGTCAACGAAATAATGAACGAATTTAGCTCAATAGTTAAAGAATTCGCCCTCCATAGTTTTACTAATTGCGAACAATTTATTGTGAACATGCTCAATAAAACCCTGCACATTTGGTTCGATTTCCTCAACGGACATGTATTTGAATTCAGACCTGAGTTTGCCCACCAAAAATGCTGTGGAATTTTTTTCGGGATGTTTGGTTTTATCCAAAACGCCCATGTGCCCACAAATTTGGTTCAAACAGTTCATCATGGATCTTGGACAATCCCCGTTTAGTACCAAAAACTCCAACGTAGTGATACTGGTAGGGGTCTTTTTGTAGAAACGCCGCATCATATCATAAGATTCCATGCATTTAAGGAGTGTTGACCATTCGAAACTATTTGCTACTTGATCCCCATAACTGCCCTTGGCGTAGGTGGCATCGTGAAATTTGGCATTGATGATGCGGATAATTTGGGTGGCTCTTTCTATGTTCAACCCCAGCATAATAATGGCGTAAACTTGATCGTGCAAAAGTGTAGCACGAATTTTACCTCTTAGGATAGCTGATCTTTCAGTGGTTCTTATGGTGAAATCATAGAGGCCTTTTTTTACAAAAAAATCGGCATCGTAGTTGAGCACAAAGTGATAGAACCTGTTGATGGACTCATACAGTTCAGTAGAAATAAGATCTCGGGCACTGTTGGCATTTTCCCTGGCCGCTTTGATGTTGCTTATGATGGAATAGTGATTGTTGGGATCCAGCGCAATATCATACAATACCTTTTCCTCATCCAAAACTTCATTTTCATCCGCTACGGGATTCCCAACCATGAACCGCATCGACTTTAAAACAAACTGTCGGGATTGTGAGAGCTCATTCGGGGCATCCAAGGAGGCAAAATAGTTGACATTCAGGTATCGGGCGATGTGCTCTGACCTTTCAATGTATCGGCCCATCCAAAAAAGATTGTTTGCAACTCTAGAAAGCATATTATTTTTTAAGTACCCAGGTGTCTTTGGATCCACCGCCTTGGGACGAGTTTACGATTAAGTTTCCTTCTTTCAACGCCACACGGGTCAAACCACCTTTCAACACAAACTCTTTGTCCCTGCCCAAAAGGGTAAAGGTCCTTAGGTCGATGTGTCGCGGTTCAAAAGATTCCTTTT
>JANQRD010000077.1 GCA_028284725.1 Allomuricauda sp.
CCAATATGTCATGGCCTTATCCCACTCAGCACCTTTTGGGGCGTATTCCCTTCCTTTTACATATTCGAAGGTTTTTTCATCTGGGGCAATCATTCCACCACGAGCTCCCATTTCGATACTCAAATTACAAACCGTCATACGCCCTTCCATCGACATGTTTCTAAATACTTCTCCCGCGTATTCCACAAAATACCCTGTGGCGCCAGAAGTGGTCAATTTAGAAATGATAAACAATGCTACGTCTTTGGGTGTAACCGCTGGGTTAAGACTACCGTTTACATTGATACGCATGCTTTTCGGTTTCGGCTGCATAATACATTGGGTGGAAAGCACCATTTCGACCTCGCTTGTCCCTATTCCAAAAGCTATGGCCCCGAAGGCTCCATGCGTTGATGTATGTGAATCCCCACAAACAATGGTCGCACCGGGCAATGTTATACCATTCTCAGGGCCAATGACATGAACGATGCCATTTTTCTCATGCCCAAGACCCCAGTAAGGGATATTATGCGCCTTGGAATTTTCTTCAAGTGCTTTCAATTGATTGGCCGAAAGCTTATCCTTCACCGGAAGATGTTGATTGCGTGTTGGTGTATTGTGATCAGCAGTAGCAAATGTACGTTCTGGATAAAGCACCTTGATGCCTCGGTTTTTCAATCCCAGAAAAGCCACGGGACTAGTGACCTCATGTACCAGATGCCGATCTATAAAAAGTACATCTGGACCGTTTTCGATACGTTGTACTACATGTGAATCCCAAACCTTATCAAATAGCGTTCTACTCATGGTTTCGATAAAAATTTATAAGCTAACAAAATTAAAATATGAAAACAAACACGCTTGTACTTCACAACTAAAATTACGATGTTCAAGGTAGTTTTTTGATGGTCGAGAGCACCAATGTTTCACATTCCCGATTTTGAAACAAAAAGCATCGTAATTGTTGCAATAAGCCTTTCGGTTTTGCTGAAAAGCCATCTATTTCTATAGGGTAAAGTAGTTCCCGATATGGCTTTACCAATTCTCTTTTGATCTATGGGCCATCAGCATTTTGAATCTCAGGGAATTGCCTCTAATCGACTGAATTTTAACACGTTTCATTTTATTTTAACATTGCTGTAACGCTATGGAAACAGTGAGCCCGCTACCTTAGGGGAACGACCTAAAAGTTTATTCATTAACACATCAAAAACGAACTAATGAAAAAAAGTTACACGGCCATTTCGGCCATGATTCTGATTGCGGTATTTTGTATTTCCAACAGTGTTACCGCCCAATTGAATTTTTTACCTCGTGGTAGTCAAATGGCGAAGGTATCCCAGCGAATAGGGAACACTGACGTTACCATTGTTTATTCCAGACCTAGTGTCAACGACCGGGAAATTTGGGGAGCTTTGGTTCCCTATGGGATGAACAACCTCGGATTTGGAACAGCCAAAGAATCTCCCTGGAGGGCTGGTGCCAACGAAAATACCATTTTTAAGACCTCGGATGAGCTTACTATTGGAGGTAAGACCCTGCCTGCGGGAAAGTATGGTCTTCACATGATTATTAATGAAGATAACACTGCTACGGTGATTTTTTCAAAAAATCATGATGCATGGGGCAGTTACTTTTACGAACCCGGTGAGGATGCACTTCGGGTAGATGTGGAAACCAAAGAAATCCCTCATGTTGAACAATTGACCTTCCTTTTTAATGAGGTGGATGCAACTTCCGCTGTCGCCTCTTTAAATTGGGAAAAAAAGCAGATTCCATTTAAGGTTGAAACAGATGTGACGAACAACGTATTGGCAGATATTCGTCAAAAACTGCAGACAACTCCTGGATTTGCCCGTCAAAGTTGGGAGCAGGCAGCGAACTTTGCCCTTAATAACGATGGGGATCTCGATGAGGCACTAAATTGGGTAGATGCAGCTATTGCTGGACAGTTCTTTAGCCAAAAAACCTTCAACAACCTGAGCATTAAGTCGCAGATTTTGGCCAAGCAAGGGAAGACTGCCGAAGCTGAAAAATTAATGGATGAAGCCTTGCCTTTGGGTACAGTCTTTCAAGTGCATGGGTATGGACGACAGCTTATAGCCCAAGGCAAAAATGACGAAGCACTTGAAATCTTTAAATGGAATGCCAAAAACCATAAAGGAACTTGGCCGGTACACTATGGTTTGGCAAGAGGTTATTCCGCATTGGGAGATAACAAATCGACATTGAAACACTTGAAAATTGCAATGGAAAATGCCCCCGCCCAGGCGAACAAAGATCGGGTGGCCGCTAACATTGCAAAAGCCGAAAAAGGGGAAGGAATCAACTAAACTTGAAAATCCCTTTTGTATGCGAGAAAGTGCCCGGCCTTTGGTCGGGCATTTTAACTTATATAGTTCCAAATGTTGGATTGCTGCATCATCTTGCTATAAGCCATACGTACCACAGAGTTCTCCGGTTTTTCCAACTTCGGGTCGTTCTTTAAAAGTTGAATTGCATGATACCGAGCCGTTTGTAAAATTTGATTGTCTTTTACGATATCTGCAATTTTCAGATTCAACAATCCACTTTGTTGGGTACCCATTAAATCTCCGGGCCCTCGTAGTTTTAAATCCACTTCCGCAATTTCAAACCCATCATTGCTTCGCACCATGGTCTGTAGACGGGTTTTGGCATCTTCGGACAACTTACTTCCTGTCATTAAAATACAAAAGCTCTGCTCAGCGCCTCGCCCCACACGCCCTCGCAACTGATGCAATTGTGAAAGGCCAAATCGTTCCGCACTTTCAATAATCATTACTGAAGCATTTGGGATGTTCACACCAACTTCAATGACCGTGGTCGCTACCATAATTTGGGTTTCGCCTTTGGCGAACCGTTCCATTTCGTAGTCCTTGTCGCTGGATTTCATTTTTCCATGGACTATGGATATCTGATATTCCGGCATTGGAAAATCCCGGGCAATACTTTCGTATCCATCCATCAAATCCTTGTAATCCAATGCTTCGGATTCTTTTATCAAAGGATAGACGATATAAATCTGCCGTCCTTTTTTGATTTCGTCTTTAATGAACTGAAAAACTTTTAAACGATTGCTATCAAACCGATGCACCGTTTTAATGGGTTTCCGGCCTGGGGGTAGCTCATCAATAACCGAAACATCCAAATCGCCATACAAGCTCATGGCCAAAGTTCTGGGGATGGGTGTTGCCGTCATCACCAAGATGTGTGGTGGAATTTCGTTCTTATGCCACAGTTTCGACCGCTGCGCGACGCCAAATCGATGTTGCTCATCAATAATGGCCAATCCCAGGTTTTTAAATTGCACTTTATCTTCAAGTACAGCATGTGTCCCAACCAAAATATGCAATTCGCCATTTTCCAGTTGCTCGTGAATATTATTTCGGATCGATTTTTTTGTGGATCCAGTAAGTAGTGAGATGTTAATTTTCATATCTCCCAGCAATTCACTGAGCCCATTAAAATGCTGTGTTGCCAGAATCTCCGTTGGGGCCATCAAGCAAGTCTGAAATCCATTATCAATGGCCAAAAGCATGCACATTAAAGCGACAATGGTTTTGCCGGATCCCACATCACCTTGAAGCAACCGGTTCATTTGGGCATTGCTCCCCATGTCGTTTCGGATTTCCTTTACAACTCTCTTCTGCGCATCGGTAAGTTCGAAGGGAAGGTGTTGGTTGAAAAAACTGTTGAAGTTTTCTCCGACCTTGTCAAAAGGCAATCCTTTGATTTTCTGTTTCCGCACTATTTTTTTAGAGATCAATTGAAGTTGCACAAAAAAAAGCTCCTCAAACTTTAACCTGAACTTTGCCTTTGCCAGTAAATCTTGGTTTTTGGGAAAGTGAATATTGAAAAGTGCCTCACTTTTGGAAATCAGTTTAAGTTCTCCGATGATATTGGTTGAGAGGGACTCTGGAAACTGACCCTTGGATTCCAAAAAAAGTTGTTGTATCATTTTGCTGATTACCCTGTTGGTAATGCCTTTGGCACTCAACTTTTCAGTGGAAGGGTAGATGGGCTGCATAGCAATTTTAAGTCCAGCTTGATGCTCGGACAGCAGCTCCATTTCAGGATGGGGCATGGAAAAAACGCTACCATATCGCGATGTCCGTCCAAAAACGACGTAGGGCTCGTTCAATTTAAGCTGTTCCCGTATCCATTTATGTCCCCTGAACCAAACAAGTTCCATTTCTCCGGTTTCGTCCACAAATTTTGCCACCAATCGCTTCCCCCTTTTTTGTTCCACGGTTTTAATATGGATAATCTTGCCCACTACCTGCACATCGGCACCGCTAGGTTGTAATTGGTTTATTTTGTAGTACTGGGTTTTGTCCAAATAGCGATTGGGAAACAACTGTAAGAGATCCCGATAGGTTTCAATGCCCAATTCCGTCCGTAAGATTTCGGCTCTATTGGGACCAACACCTTTTAAATAGGGAATGGGAGTTTGTAGAAAATTGGGATTCATCGAACTAAAATATGTAATTTGGAAAGACTTTTGATATCCCTTATCTATGAAGCTCCGCCCCGTTTTATTTTTTTTGATACTGGCCCAATTATTGGATGCCCAAACCCAAGATAGGGTCGATTTTGTTCATGCGGAGGTGTATATTGAGCCTATGTCCGAGCAGAAAAGCATTAAGGGTTCAGTAAAGTACCAATTCCAGGTACTGAAAAACGTAGATTCCATTTTTTTGGATGCCATAAATATGGATTTCACTTCTGTTTTAATTGATGGGGAAAAAGCCCGATTTACAAACAATGGCAAAACGATTGCCATGAAGAAAAGATTCAAAAAAGGGGATAACCATTTTTTGGTGTTGGACTTCACTACTAAACCAAAGCAAACGGTTTATTTTTTGGGATGGGAAGACGAGGACCCCGTAAACGATCAAATTTGGACCCAGGGTCAGGGGAAATATACCAGTCATTGGCTTCCAAGTTTCGACGATATGAACGAAAAGGTGGAATTTGACCTGCAATTCAGATTTGACAAAAGCTATTCGGTGATATCCAACGGAAAATTAATCAGAACCGAATCGGGGTTGGACAATGAAAAGATTTGGCATTTCGATATGAAAAAACCGATGAGCAGTTATCTGTTGGCTTTTGCAATCGGAAATTTCGCCAAGTTAGAGGCCATCTCAACTTCCGGAATACCGTTAGAACTGTACTATGAGCCCAAAGACAGCTTAAAGGTTGAACCTACTTACCGGTACACGAAGAAAATCTTTGATTTTTTGGAGGAGGAAATCGGAATTCCCTATCCATGGCAGAACTACAAACAGATTCCAGTTCGGGATTTTTTATATGCCGGTATGGAAAATACAGGTGCCACTATTTTTTCCAACACCTTCATGGTGGATTCCATTTCTTTTGTGGACAAAAATTACGTGAATGTCAATGCACATGAACTTGCGCACCAATGGTTTGGAAATTTGGTCACCGAGCAAAGTGGAGCACATCACTGGCTCCATGAAGGATTTGCAACGTACTATGCCTATTTGTCGGAAAAACAAATATTTGGAAATGATTATTTCTATTGGAGATTATATGATACAGCCCTGTCTCTTGCCAATTTTTCAGGCGAGGGAAATGGAGAGGCTTTGACCGATGCCAATGCTGGCAGCCTTACCTTTTATGAAAAGGGGGCATGGGCCCTGGTAATGCTTCAGGAAAGAGTGGGGGACATCAACTTTAAGGAAGGAATTCGAAATTATTTGTCCAAATACGCGTATCAGAATGTGACAATAACGGATTTCATGTGGGAAATGGAAAAAGCCTCCGGCATGAACCTTTCAGATTTTGAAGAGGCCTGGTTACAGGAATCCGAATTTGCTTTTGAACGTGTCAAGCAGTTTTTATCGGAAAAAAACGATTCCGTCAAAACCTATTTTGAAATTCAAGATAGCATTGAGCAGAAACCAGAGGCCACGGAATCGATTCTAACTGGTGCATGGAGCAGATTGAAATCTGAGGAACTAAAGCGGCATTTACTTTTAGATTATGGTAATAAGTTGTCGGATACTTTTGTTCAGCAAATCTTCAATACTGAAAGCCTCAAAGTAAGGCAGGCAATGGCCATCTCACTTAAAGAGCTATCCAATAATCTTATTGGTGATTTTGAAAGTCTTTTAGCCGATAACAGCTACATCACCAAAGAAATAGGGCTGTATAAACTATGGCTCAAATCCAAGAGTATTTCTGTGCACACACCTTTTCCAAACGATTTGACCTCAAGGATTTTGGATAAACTTCAAAACGTAGAGGGTCTGCCCAATAAGAACGTCCGATTGTTATGGTTGACTTTGGCATTGCTCACTCCGGATTATAAAACAGCACAAAAGCCTGATTTTTATGAGGAGTTGGTCAACTACACATCACCAAACCATCATTTCGAAATGAGGCAGTCCGCTTTTAAGTACATATTCAGTGCTTAAGCAAGTTTTGGCGATGAAACGCTTAGAAATCTTATTGAAGCGTGCAACCATCATGTTTGGCATTTTAAAAAATCATGTCGTAAAATTTTAAAGGAATTTTTGAAAGTTGAGGAAAACAAAACACGACTGAAGGCCATATATTCTTCTTTGGATAGGGAGCAGCAACAATATATCGATAAAACGTTGGGGAGATGAGGGCATTGGTTATTTCTGGTGGTGGTAGCAAGGGTGCGTTTGCCGGAGGTGTTGCCCAATTTCTTATCCAAGAGGCTAAATACAAGTATGGTCTTTTTGTAGGAACCTCTACGGGTAGTCTGCTTATATCTCACTTGGCACTCAACAAATTGGATAAGATCAAGGAAATCTATTCCTCAGTGGACCAGGATAGTATTTTTAACAACTGTCCCTTTTTGATTCGTAAGAAGCACGGTGCTGAGGTTATCGCCATCAACCATTGGAATGTGTTTAAAAACTTTATGAAGGGCAGGAAGACTTTTGGCGAAAGTGAGAATCTCAGGTATTTGATCCGCGAGTCCATAACCCCCAAAGAATTTGATTTTCTAAAGCAAGGTGATATGGATGTCGTGGTCACGGTCTCCAACCTCTCACTAAATCAGGTGGAATACAAATCCATCAACGATTGTACCTATGAGGAGTTTTGTGATTGGATTTGGATTTCCTCCAATTATACGCCATTTATGAGCCTTGTAAAGCGAAATGGTTGCGAGTACGCTGATGGTGGGCTCGGGAGTTTGGTTCCTATTGAAGAGGCTGTTAAGCGTGGTGCAACGGAAATTGATGTTGTTGTTTTGCGCACGGAGGTCAATTATTTGAACCGGATGCCAGTCCGGAATCCTTTTGAGCTCATCACAACGATCTTTAGTTTTATGTTGGACAGGATTGAGAACCAGAACATTCGCATTGGAAAGTTGGTTGCCAATCAACACGATGCCATCATCAATTTTTATTACACCCCCACCGTGCTGACCACGAATTCCCTGATTTTCAATAAGGAACGAATGACGCTATGGTGGAAGCGCGGGTATTTATACGCCAAAAATAAAAACGAGGAGACCAGTCCAATTGATCCCGAACATCAGGAATAATTGTTACCACAGTTCGCCCACTTCCTTTTTTATAAACGCTAGGGCAGCGGAGGAGGGGGACTGCTTTTCCATGTTTTTGCTCAGAATATCTTCCCGAAGCTTGTCGGGCGAGTCCGTTTCGCTCATACCAGCCGAACGAATGATTTGGAT
>JANQRD010000087.1 GCA_028284725.1 Allomuricauda sp.
GGCTGTATTGCACACCGCTCTTCGTGCAAAAGAGGGAGATCAAGTATTTGTGGGTGGCGAAAATGTTGTGCCGGAGGTTTACGCCGTACGGGAAAAGATCAAAGTTTTCACTGATGCGGTAATATCAGGAGAAAAGAAAGGCTTTACCAACAAAGCGTTTACAGATGTGGTGAATATTGGTATTGGAGGGTCCGACCTTGGGCCTGCAATGGTTACGGAGGCCTTAAAGTTTTACCAGAACCATCTCAACATGCATTTTGTGAGCAATGTTGATGGTGATCATGTGCACGAAATACTTAAAAACCTCAATCCCGAAACCACACTTTTTGTGGTCGTTTCCAAAACGTTTACCACTCAGGAGACCTTGAGCAATGCCCTCACGATAAAGAAATGGTTCTTAAACCATGGTTCGGAGAGTGATATCGCCAAACACTTTGTGGCTGTTTCCACCAATCTTGAAAAGATCAAGGAATTTGGGATAGCCGACGAAAATGTCTTTCCTATGTGGGATTGGGTCGGGGGCAGATTCTCGTTGTGGAGTGCCGTTGGGCTTTCCATAGCTTTGGCGGTGGGTTATGAAAACTTCAGTTCACTACTGGCAGGAGCCAATGGGATGGACATGCACTTTAAGGAAGCCCCATTTTCTGAAAACATTCCGGTAATTCTTGCATTGCTAAGTGTGTGGTACAACAATATGTATGGTGCCGAGACCGAGGCGATCATTCCCTACTCACAATATTTGAATCGATTTTCAGCGTATTTGCAACAGGGCATCATGGAGAGCAACGGCAAGAGCATGGACAGGTCCGGTAACCGAACCAACTATGAGACCGGAACCATCATTTGGGGAGAACCGGGAACCAATTCCCAACATGCCTTCTTCCAGTTGATACATCAGGGGACAAAACTTATTCCGACTGATTTTATTGGTTTTAAGGAATCGCTATATGGCGATACGGATCATCACAATAAGCTCATGGCCAATTTTTTTGCACAGACCGAAGCTTTGATGAACGGCAAAACCGCTGAAGAGGTGCGAGAAGAACTGGAAAACCAAAACCTGACAGAGGAACAAATTTCATCGTTGCTCCCTTTCAAGATATTCGAGGGCAACAAACCCACCAATACCATCTTAATAAATCAACTAAACCCAAAAAGTCTTGGTGCATTGATTGCGATGTACGAGCACAAAATCTTTGTTCAAGGCATTATTTGGAACATTTTTAGCTATGATCAATGGGGTGTTGAGCTGGGAAAACAACTTGCCAAAAATATACTGCACGATATCGAAAATTCCCAAATTGGCAAACACGATAGCTCCACATTGAGTCTTTTGCAATTTTTTAAGAAATGATTTAAGTTTTGATAAAAGTGAACTGAAAACAAGGCGCTGGGTATCAGTATTTTATATCAACTTCCCTTTTTTTATTTTGATTTTCTTAACGTTAAGTTAACAGTATAGATGTTAAAATACAGCACATTTGTACGGCTAATTTAAACACTGTAAAATGAAAAAATTCTACTTAGCTATTGTGGCAATCCTAACGACCACAATGGCATTTTCGCAAGGAACGATTACAGGTACTGTTGTGGATGGTGAATTGGGAAGCCCACTTCCCGGAGCCACCATAATGCTTCGAGGTACTGAAACAGGAACATCTACTGATTTCGACGGGAATTTCACTTTGGAAGTTTCCGCAAATTCTGGAACATTGGTGGTATCTTATATTGGTTTTGTAACCCAAAATGTATCTTTCAGTAGTATAGGCAGCGTAGGTAATATCACCTTGCAGCCAGACGCGGAACAACTTTCCGAAGTAATTGTAATTGGTAATGGAGTAATTGATTTAGCTGAAGATAGGGAAACCCCGGTGGCTGTTTCTACAATTGGAAGAGTTGAAATTCAAGAAAGGGCTGTAGGTAATGTGGAGCTACCTGAGATTATCAAGACAACCCCATCTGTATTTGTATCAAATCAAACAGGATTTGGTGATGGATCTCTTTTTATAAGAGGGTTTGATGATACTAATACCGCAGTACTTCTAAATGGTCAACCTATCAATTCTCAAGAAGATGGTCGAATCTTTTGGTCCAATTGGGCAGGAATGGCGGACATTGCCAACGCAGTTCAGGTTCAAAGAGGTTTAGGGGCTTCAAAACTTGCAATCTCCTCCGTTGGAGGGACGGTAAACATTGTAATGAGGGCCGCTCAAAAATCAGAGGGAGGATCTGCCCGCTTTTTTACGGGAAATGACAGCTACTTTAAAGGTACCGTTGAGTACAATACTGGAGTTAATGAAGAAGGTTGGGCCTTTTCGGTACTTCTCGATCATTGGCAATCGCATAGAAAATGGGGCGAAGGAACATTTGGCCAAGGTCAAAATTATTTCTTTGCCGTGGGTTACACACCCAACGATACGCACTCATTTAACTTTCTGCTAACGGGTGCACCTCAATTTCACGGAAACAAGTGGTCGCAAAATTTAGAGACCACCCTTAACGACCCAAAATTTAATCAACATTGGGGTTTCACCGAAGGTTTTGATGATGGTGTTGGGGGATATACCAGCAATGTGGATTCAGAAAGAAGAAATTATTATCACAAGCCAGTGATGAATTTGAACTGGGATTGGACCATTAGCGACAAATCCAACCTATCCAGTGTTTTATATGCTTCTTGGGGTAGAGGTGGTGGAACCGGACCTCGTGGAAATAGAATTAGAACTGCGGACGGTCAATTGGACTACTTTGCTATTGAACAATTCAACGAGTCTATTGGTGTCGGTGGGTTTGACAACCCTGAAACAGGTTACATTAGAAGAGCTTCTGTCAACAACCATCAATGGTATGGTCTTGTATCCAACTTCAACCATGAGGCTAATGAAAACCTAACTTTTAATGTGGGTACTGATTTAAGGTACTATATGGGAGACCATTGGAGACAGGTTGTTGATCTATATGGATTAAGTGCTTGGGAAGAAGGCGGAAGAACCATTACCGAGACTTTTGAAGCCGATCCGTGGCAGGCACTTTTCAATTTTGCCGACGACGATCAACGTATCGATTATAATTATTCGGAAACAATTACTTACCAAGGCATTTTCGGTCAGTCTGAATATGCCAATGATCGATTTTCAGTATTCTTTCAGGGTGCTGTTTCAAATCAATCATACAAAAGATTTGGAAGTGAGTTGGATGATGATGGGGATGGTGGTAATTCAGACGTTCTTAACAAACTGGGATACAATTTAAAAGGTGGTTTCAGCTTTAACTTGAACGAAAACCACAAGTTGTATTTTAATACTGGGTTCTATTCCCGTCAACCATTTTTGGACAATGTTTTCACCAATATTCGAGGGTCTAACGAATTTGTGGAACCAGAAGTGGATAATGAAGATATCACAGGTTTTGAAGCTGGTTATCAGATAACTTCTGGAAGCGAGTTCAGGGCAATGTTCAACTTTTACTACACAGATTGGGACAATAGGGTGATACTATCATCAGGAACGTTGGACTTAAACCCAGTCCCTACACCGGGTGATGACTCGGACGACACCAATGTAAACTTCTTTGATAGAGGCGTAAGACAAGTACATGCTGGGGCAGAACTTGAAGTGGAATATAGACCAACCAATTGGGTACGTTTGGGTGGTTTTATCTCCGGAGGAAGCTGGGAATTTAAAGACACAAGTAATAGGGATGTATATAATGATGATACTGGAGAGCTTATTGAAAGAAGAGTGGGAGATAACAGGGATGGCGTAAAAGTTACCACGGCACCTCAATTTACGGCCGGGTTCAATGCACGCGCCACAATATTCCAAGGGTTTTCACTTGATGGAAATATTAAGTTTTATGGGAACAGATATCAGGATGAAATTGATTTCGATTCTGAACCGCAAACTGAAAATGCAGGCAAGTTGGATCCCTTTAACTTAACTGATCTAGGTCTTACTTATGACTTTCCTTTCGGTGAAAACACACTTACCTTTAGAGCAAATGTGTATAATGTTTTCGATAAGCGAGGAATTCAAGATACTGATGTGTTCGGGTTTTTCCCAATACAGGGACTTACTTTCAATTCATCGGTGAGATATTCTTTCTAAATCAAACATATTGTTTTATAGCCCCGCCTTTTGGCGGGGTTTTTTATTTCCAAAATCCGTACTTTTAGGCATCAAACTTAACTTATGGAAATACTACGTAACCTCCACTCTTATCTGGCCTATGTTGTTTTGGCTGTTTTGATCTTTGCCGTTTTCAATGCCTTGATGGGTTGGTTGGGCAAAAGGGATTTTACCATGCATAAAGATTTGCGGATTAGTCTATTTGCCTTAATTCTGACTCACATCCAATTGGTAATTGGCCTTATCGTTTATTTTGTTTCCGCTAATGGTCTGAAGGCATTGCAGACCTTGGGCATGGGGGGGTTGAATTCGGCAGCCCGTCTGTTGGCTGTGGAACATCCGTTTACAAATATTTTGGCGATTGCACTTATCACCATTGGGTGGTCCCGACATAAGAGAAAACAAGAAAGCAGTGCGAAGTTTAAGAGCATTGCTATTTTCTATGGATTGGGGCTATTGTTGATCCTGAGCCGAATTCCTTGGGCACAATGGTTTAATTGATGGTTCCAAAGGAATAAGTTTTTCCAACCTATACATAAGAATCCCTGCTGATGGTATAAATTCCCGACCGCGGCTTCTCTGAGCGGTTATATTTGGGCAATCGTTGTTCGAATGCTTAAGAGAACAGATATGAATGATCTTGCTGACACAATAGCAAAACTTTTACTCCTTCTTTTGGTACTTTCTGCCTGCAGGAATAAAAATGCTCCAGTTGTAGGGGGCGAAGTTTCCATAAAAATCGATACAGTGGCGGAGAATCTGGTAATTCCTTGGGATATTGACTTTGCACCCGACGGACGGATTTTTGTTTCAGAAAGACCTGGAAGAATACGGGTTATAGTTGATGGAGAATTGAAAGAAGAACCTTGGGCAGAATTACCAGTGGCGAATTGGCAAGCTGCTGGATTGAGTGGGCTGGCCCTTTCCCCCAATTTCAAGGATGATGGATTCCTATACGTAATGGGGACGTTTCGAAAAGGAGAAAAGGGTTATGTTAATCGAGTATATCGGTTTAGAGATCAGCAAAATAAAGGTGTCGATTCAACTTTGATAGTTGGCGATTTGCCCTCAATAAGCACACACTCAGGAGGGGCGCTGGATTTTGGACCTGATGGAAAACTCTATGTTGCCATGGGCGATAATGAGAACATCGTCTTGGTTCAAAAACTGGATAACACCACGGGAAAAATACTTCGATACAACCCTGATGGGTCAATTCCCGTTGATAACCCCTTTCCCGATTCCCCGGTATATGCATTTGGCTTAAGAAATCCGCAGGGATTTGCTTGGCATTCCAAAAGTGGTGAAATGTTTGCCACTGAGCATGGCCCAAGTGGATTTGCAGCCGAAGGGTTCCGGGAACATCAAGATGAGCTAAATGGGATTGTAAAAGGGGGCAACTACGGCTGGCCCATTGTTTCTGGAATGCATAAAGATGTAAGATTTATCAAACCCCTTGTGGAATGGACACCTGCCATCGCTCCCTCTGGGCTATGTATGGTCAATAATGAAAAGTCCCCTTGGCACGGAAACTTGCTGGTAGGCGCATTAAAGGGAAAACACCTTCGAAGGGTAATTTTAAGTAAAAAGGACAGTATCACCGAGGTGAGTAGTGAAGCAATACTATTTGAAAAAGAACTGGGAAGAATACGTATGGTGGAGGAAGGCCCAGATGGTGCTATCTACTTTACCTCAAGCAATATCGATACCCCTGGGGAGCCTAAACGCAATTTAAACAGGGAGGGGGATGACCATCTATATCGGTTAAGGGTATTGTATAAAGAACAAGAGCAAGCTAAAGTTCAGCAAGTCAATAATTCAAAAAAGAAAATGTCCCACAATCTTATTCTTTTTGCATTTTAACCAAATACAAATAAACGGGAAAGTGATCGCTATACCCTCCAGTGTAAGTACCTCCGCTATAGGTGCGAAAAGGATATCCCCTGTACTTCCCCTCAGTTGTTTTTAAATGAGAAGGATTGTACACCATAGTCTTCCAAAACGAATAGGTTTTTCTGCTTTCATTGGTTAAGTTGGCGGTCATAAAAAATTGATCAAATAGGTTCCATTTGTCACGATATGCCAGGGACCCAATACCTTTTTTGAACAATTTTTCCATAGGATTGAATAGCTTTAAACTGTCTAATTGTCCCTTTTTCCCAACGGTTTTCAATACTTTTTTGAAGCTATCGTCCCTAGGGTCATCATTAAAATCACCCATACTGATAATTTTCGCGTTCCAATTTAAATCTCTAATGGAATCAATAATTCGCTTGTTCAACCGGGCGGCTTTTACCCTATCGGGTTTGCTCTTTGAAGGGCCGCCACGCCTCGAGGGCCAATGGTTCACTATAAAATGGATTTCTTCATCATCCAGCATTCCACTAACAACAAGTTGATCACGGGTATAGTTTCGCTCACCTAAATCGTCAAACAGAAGCAAGCGATAACTTTTAAAGGAGGTTGGTATGTAGGAAGCCTTTTTAAAAAGAAGGGCGACATCAATACCACGCTCATCCGGTGAATCAAAGTGAATAACACCATAATTCTTGTCTCTTAGATTAGGATGATGTATCAAATCCTCAACGACTTTTCGGTTCTCAATTTCACATAAACCAATGATATCGGGAGAACTTTTGATTACATCTGCTCCAATTTGCGAAAGCACTTTCGAGATTTGATTTATCTTTTTTTCATAACGCAAAGAAGTCCACTGGTATGACCCTTCGGGAGTACGTTCATCATCAAAGATTAAGGAATCGTTTACCGTATCGAAAAGGTTTTCAACATTGTAAAAAGCAACCGTCCGAATTCGGTAGTTCTTCTGGGTTTGTCCCCAAAGAAAAATAGGAGCAAATACTGCCATGTAGGTTAAAAATCGCATTTGGGTTTTGTTTTTTGTCCGAAAATAACTAAGATTGTTCGATTTTCTTACAATCTAAGAAGATTATAACCCCGATTCTTATTTAATTAACCTACAAGATGGCCTATGAGAACTATCATGTTCTGCATTGTGCTTGGCTGTACCACGCTACTTTGTGGTCAACAAAGCACTATAATTTCGGGAATTGTTAAGGACGGGGTTACCGAAAAACCGATTCAAAATGCTGTTCTTACCATAAACGATCTTTCCCAAGAATTTTTTGCCGCATCGGACGGTAGTTTTCTGATTGAGGCATACCAACTGGGGGAACAAACCCTAACAATTTCTGCTCCGGATTTCCTTCCCAGACGTTTTTCTGTCCATTTCAATGGTAAGCCCATTGATTTGGGAACAATCTTTTTGGAAAAGGATGTTCTGATGGAAAAGACCGATAATTTGATTACGTTGACGGAGAACGATTTATCAGATGATGATGAGATAATTTCAGGCTCCTTTGGATTGCTCCAGGCCACAAGGGATGTATTCCTTAGCCGGGCCGCTTTTGATTTTGGACAGGCATTTTTTAGGGTAAGGGGATACGATTCCCGGAACGGGGACGTACTCATCAACGGAATTCCTATGAACAAATTTTTTGATGGTCGGCCGCAATGGAACAATTGGGGTGGGTTGAACGATGTTGCCCGGAATCAGGAATTTACCAATGGATTAGCTATGAACCCCTACACGTTTGGAGGGATAATTGGCAATACCAACATCGACACAAGACCCTCCGGTATGCGACCTGGGATTCGACTATCAAGCTCTCTTTCCAACCGGACCTATATGGGCAGAATTATGGCGACATATAGTTCTGGAGTAAACAAAAAAGGTCTGGCATATACCATTTCATCTTCTAGGAGATGGGCAAAATCGGGATACATAGAAGGCACTCTTTATGATGCTTATTCCTTTTTTGGAACCCTGGAGTATCGGGTAAATCCACAAAACAGTTTAGTGCTCACCTCGATCTTGGCTCAAAATCGCAGGGGTCGTTCTTCGGCAATTACCGAGGAGACTTTCAACTTGGTCGGGAACAAATACAATCCCTACTGGGGTGATCAAGATGGTGAAATCAGAAACTCGAGGGAGCGGGAAATCTTTGAGCCACTTTTCATGTTAAATCATGTTTTAAAATCTAAAAAAGCAAGATGGACTACAGGAATCGCCTATCAATTTGGCACAAATGCCCGAAGTCGATTGGGCTATTTTGATGCTGCCAATCCCGACCCAACCTATTACCGATACTTACCTAGTTTTTATTTGAATGGTCCAATTGGGGCTGACTTTACTAATGTTGCTTTGGCCAGAGAGGGATTTCTTTCCAATCCACAAATTCAGTGGGAGAGACTCTACGAAGCGAATAATGGTTCCCAAAGGAATGGCAAGGCGGCCTACATGCTTTATGATGATGTTGCTATGAATGCAAGATTGAGCGCATCAAGCAGTTTTGGTTATAATTTGAATGAAGAGATACATGTTGGCGCTGGCTTGCAGTACAGTATATTGTCCTCCAGCAATTTTGCTAGGATAAAAGACCTGCTGGGAGCCAATTTTCATGAAGATGTGGACGCCTTCTCCAATACCTTAAACGATGTCAATGGAAGCCCTGCCAAAATCGAGAATGAAAAATTTGGATATCACTACGATATGAATGTTTCAGAACTGGTAGGCTTTGGGCAAGTTAAGGTTGATATGGGCAAATGGAATGCTTTCGCTTCGGCATCCATTACAAATTTTGAAGTTCAAAGGGACGGACTTTTTCAAAACGAACGCTTTTTAAATAATTCATTGGGCAAAAGTGAGAAGGTATTATTCTCCAATCTTGGATTCAAGGCTGGAGCCTCCTATTTCTTCACGGGCCGACATGGGGTGGAGCTTAACGGAACTATGCTCGATAGGGCCCCAACCATTCAGAACACTTTTATCAACCCCCGGGAGAACAACGAGATTGTTCCAGAAGTCCAGAGTGAAAACATTGCTGCGGTGGATTTTAGTTATTTTATCCGACTTCCAGATTTAAAGGGTCGTATCAGTGCATTCTACACCCGATTTATGAATACCACAGACATTAATTTCTTTTATGTGGATTCCGGATTGGGGTCCGATTTTGTCCAAGAGGTGATCACCAATCTCGATAGGCTGCATAAAGGTATCGAGATGGGGCTGGAGTATGAAGTCTCATCCCAAGTGAAGCTATCTTTGGTTGGAAACCTTGCCCAGTATCTGTACGCCAGTGACCCATCAGTGCAAATCAACTTTGATACTGCTGGTGCAGAAGAAGATTTGATAAATCTTGAAGGGAATGTGGACCTCGGGTTTGCGCAACTGAAGAACCTAAAATTGGCGCAAGGCCCCCAAACTGCGTTTGCATTCGGTGTGGAGTATCGAAATCCAAAATATTGGTGGGTAGGTGCAACTACGAATTATTTGGCCGATAACTATATAAATATTTCCACAATTACCCGTACCCAGAGCTTTGTGTTGGATCCGGAAACGGGGGAACGATTTCCAGATGCCAGCGATGAGAATGTTACTCAACTTCTCAGACAACAAAAATTGGATGATTTCTATCTGCTAAATCTTGTCGGTGGCAAGTCGTGGTTGATTGACAAAAAATACATAAGCGCATTTGTAAGTGTAAACAATGCGTTCAATGAAATTTTTAGAACAGGTGGATACGAACAGAGTAGGAATGGAAACTATAGGCAATTGCAGCAGGACAATCTGAGTGGAACCCCCTCATTTGGCCCCAAATATTGGTATGGCTTTGGCAGAACATACTTTTTAAACCTTGCCATAAGCTTTTGATTAGGAATTCTAAAAAGAAAAATACTCATGTATAGTAAAAAAGCTTGTGGAACTTTGATTGTTATGTTGATGCTTGGATGCGTAAAGGATTCAAATTTTGATACTCCAAAACAAGATTGTGCAACCACCCTTCAGGCAAATATAAGTTTTGCCGAACTGGAAGCAATGGTTCTTGATGGGACAAGCCAAATTTATGAGGATTGGGTTATTGAAGGATATATTACCTCTTCGGACAAGGCCGGGAATTTCTTCAATGAGCTGTATGTACAAAACCGTCCCGTAAGCCCAACCCATACAATTCAAATCGAAATGGATTTAAGGGAATCGCACTTGGTTTTTGAACAGGGCAGCAAGATTCTCATAAAACTTAAAGGTCTTTATATTGGTAAAAGCGGTGACATGGTTAAATTGGGAGGAACCTTTTCAGCTTTTGGAAATGTGTCCGTTGGAAGGTTGCCCACCTTAAAAATTCCGGAACACTTATTTTCTGCTTGTGATGACAAAGCGGTTGTACAGCCTATGCTCACTACAATTCCCCAACTTGACAGTCTTACACTCGGAACATTGATTCAGCTTGATAGCCTGGAGGTGCTGGAGGGAGAATTGGGAAATACGTTTGCGGAAAAAGAGATGGATACGGAACGAAAGCTAAAGGACTGTGAGGAAAATGAAATTATCATGTTGAGTAGTGGCTACTCTGACTTTCAAGCCGAACTTTTACCTGAGGGTAATGGATCTGTTACGGGTATTTTACAAAAGGATGGTTTGGACTACCAACTGATTATTCGCGATTTGTCGGATATTGACTTCACGAACGAACGCTGCCCTGAAATCATCACCGAGTTTACCTCCACCAATATTTTTATTTCCGAACTGGCGGACCCAAACAACAACAGTGGGGCCCGTTTTGTGGAACTCTACAATTCCGCTAGTGAACCTTTGGATTTAAATTTATGGACGCTACGGCGGTATACCAATGCCAATACAGAAGTGGGATCTACCATCGATTTATCAGGTCAAATTATAGCAGCGAACGGCACTTTGGTCATTTCCCCAAACGCGACGGAGTTTGAACTTGTATTTGGATTTCCACCCGATTTAGGTGTTTCCACCAACAGCCCTGCAGATTCCAATGGGGATGATAATCTGGAATTGGTTGATCCGTTTGGAACCGTCATTGACGTATTTGGAATCGTAGGTGAAGACGGGTCGGGCACCAACCATGAGTTTGAGGATGGCCGCGCAATACGCAATCCCAACATTACCGAAGGTAATCCAACCTATACCTTTGAAGAATGGACGATTTTTAATGACACTGGTGATGCAGGAACTGCCAAACTACCTCAAAATGCCCCGGAGGATTTTACACCTGGAGTTCGGGATTAAAAAGGCTTATAGCTAAATTTTTGTCCACCCACTGAGGCATCTGCCATTAGCCCAGCTTTTGGAAGGGCGAATACAGCTACACCTTCCTTGTATTTTGCATTGGCTGCGATTCCGGATTTTAGGGCCACTGCAGAAGCTTCGGCTGCAAAAGCAAACTTTCCTTCCTTAAAGCGTTCCAAATCTACCGAGGTCTCAAAAAAGATAACTTCGATTATAGCTTGACCTCCGGCTTGAAGGCCCACATTCAATTTTTTTAGCCCAGCCATACCAACCTGTTGTCCCCCTTCATAGACCACTCCGTTCCCCGAGGCACCACCGATGATAAAACCACCTTTACCCACATTGGGAAAAAGCACATAGCCGGCGGAATTTTCAAAAAAACGCTCAAGGCCGCTATCTGCCTTCAACAATTCCTTTTTCGCCTTTTTGGCATCGTTGATTATTTTACGATCCTTTTTGTTTTGTGCCGTGATGTTGACGGTCAATAACAATAAACCAATCAAGGTGAGGGATTTCAATAATTTCATCTATTTCAATTCAAATTGTTCTATAGATAAAGGTAAAAAATAAACCCCTTCCAAAATGGAAAGGGCTTGCCAATAAGTGTTAACAGCAGTTAATTCCCTTTAGGGAATAGCTTATGCGCCATTACTTCTTCCATTTGCTTTACATGACGTTCCGTATGGCCCGACATAAAGATGAATAATTGTACGCCATCAACAGTGCCGAAAGGCAGGTCGTTGCTGAAACGGTTTCTAAGATCGTCTTCCGTACTTCCGATATAGGCAATGTGCTCGGCTCTTTTATCCATAAACGTTTTTACGGTAGCCTCATGCGAACCAAACTTGTCGGTAGGTTCAAAAGGTTCTGCGGTTTTAACCCTATTACTACGATCCGTAATCATTTCAAAAAGTTGGTCGTCCTTAAATTTCAAGGAATCCTTAAGGGCTGGGTTGGCACCTGAAGCAATGGTCTTTTGGATTAAGCCTCCAAAGGCATTTTCTGAAATGGCAAGGTGCTCCGCACATTCTGCAATGGACCAGGCCCCTTCCTCGGCTTTAAAATTGAGCTGCTCTTCCGTAAGACCATCAAGAACCTTTTTCATATGGTCGCGAGTCTCGGTCAGATGCTTAATAATCATTTTGCGCTCGTCATCGGTAAGTTTGTAGGTGTCCGAACTAAAGCTAAAAAGCAATAGGGCTACAATGGGTAGAATTAGTTTTTTCATTGTGATAGGGTTTAATTTATGTATGGATTTATAGCGTTCTCTAGTATAGACGATTAAAGGTAACGGAATTGGACGTCACTTAAAATAAATTCAAAAAAGGATTATGCCCGTTCATACCCAAAGGTAATGCATATTTATGCCATGCAGCGGGGCAAATCGGCCAAAATATAACCCCATTCATGCTAAAAGTCCCATACCTACTCCTGTAGATGGGAATAGAAAAGACTTATGTTTTAATAGTATATTAATATGAATTACCTATGATAGGGGCAGGCGTTTTTTTAATTTTATGTGGGTTTAAAAATCACACAAAAACATACTATCATGAGCAAGGAATTATCAGAATCAGGAATGGATGCAAGCATGTGCCCGTTCCTTAATGGTGAGCTGAACCAAGCCGCCGGTGGGGGTACCACAAACAGGGATTGGTGGCCCAATTCTTTAAACTTGAACATCCTTAGGCAACACTCCAATTTAGCTGACCCCATGGATGAAGATTTCGATTATGCCAAGGAATTCAAATCGTTGGATTTGGAAGCAGTGAAAAAGGATTTGACCAATCTGATGACGGATAGCCAAGATTGGTGGCCTGCGGATTATGGTCATTATGGACCATTTTTTATTCGTATGGCTTGGCATGCTGCTGGGACCTATCGTATTGCCGATGGAAGAGGTGGCGGTGGAACTGGCGCCCAAAGGTTTGCTCCTTTGAACAGCTGGCCCGATAATGCCAATTTGGATAAAGCTCGACTTTTATTATGGCCCATCAAGCAGAAGTATGGTAAGAAAATCTCATGGGCCGACCTGTTGATTTTGGCTGGTAACGTGGCACACGAATCCATGGGATTGAAAATGCTCGGCTTTGGAGGAGGCCGGGAAGATATTTGGCAGCCCGAAGAAGACATCTACTGGGGATCCGAAGCCGAATGGTTGGGCAACAAGGCACGCTATAATGAAGATCGTGAATTGGAAAAGCAATTGGGAGCGGCCCACATGGGAT
>JANQRD010000089.1 GCA_028284725.1 Allomuricauda sp.
CTCCATTTTTGAATCGGCCTGTTTTAATGCCTCCTCAATATTTTTTAGGCACTGCTCCGTCTGCTCAACAACACTTTCCGAAATGGTCATGGTCCTGTAATCGAAGCCCGTGGTACCGGATACAAATACCCAACGTCCATCCACAACGGCTCTCGAATATCCTATTTGCGCTTCGAATGTAGATCCTGAACTGATGCGTTCCCTTTTCATTTTTGATTGATTTTTAGCTTTTAAACTTGATGACTTGAATTTAAATAGTCCCTGTCAACGAATTTAGCTTCTTTGGTGCCAACTGGGTATAAATTTTCTTGATTTTGTTTTGCTCAACTTCAAATACCTGGCAGTTCACCAGAACACCATTTTCATAAAACAATAAGGCGGGTTGATGGTTCATTTGGGATATTTTGATGGTCTGTTGTTTTTGATAGGTTTTGAACACAAAAAGAAGCAATTTTAGGGCATCCCGTATCCCTTGGGTCAGCTCACGCACCACTTTAATCTCGCCTCCTCCATCTGCAGCAACGGCGATTTCTTCGGAAAGCATTTTTTCAAGCTTTTTCACATCACCGTTTTTAATGCTATCAATATAATTGCTCATGTATATTTCGGAAACAGGGGAAGGTTTGATGGGGATACTGCTGTCCAAGGAACCCAATTTGTTTTTGGCCCTACTCAACAGTTTCCTGGAATTTTCCAAGGATAGGTCAAGTACATCCCCAATCTCCTTGTGGGAATAGTCGAAAGCTTCTTTTAGAATAAAAACGGCCCTTTCCTTTGCCGACAGCTTTTCCAAAAGCACCAATATTGAGTATGAAATGATGGCTGAACGATCAATAGTGGCATCAGTACGTTCCGTCGCGACAGGTTCGGGAAGCCAAATACTGCCACTTTGCCGTCTTTGCCTGCTTTTTTTGATGTTGATGGACTGATTGATAACGGATTTTACCAAATAGCCCGTATCATTTTCAATATGATCTCTACGCTTGGCGTGATACTTTACAAGTATTTCTTGAATAGCGTCCTTGGCATCCTCGGAAGAGCCCAAAATGTTGTAGGCATACGGAAATAAAATGTTTTGATAATCCTCCATAGCCTATTGACAATTTAAATAGGGAAAACGTGACAAGATTTCTGGAAAAACTTCATTTTTAATTATTTTCCAACGACTGCCACTTCTCAATATTTTTTTGGTTCATGCGGACAAATTCGTCCTTTTCGAGTTCGGTAGAAATTTCCAGTGACCTTTTTGCGGATCGGATAGCCGATTCATAGTCTCCAAGATCAGCTTCCACCAATGATTTTATGCGATGAAAGTAATACGTATCCCCGCCAAGTTCCAAAGCCTTGTTCACATAGGTCAGGGCTCTTTTGGTATCCTTGCCCTGTTCTTGTAAGTATCTGGCGGCTTCGTAATAGGTCTGAGCAGTTGGATTCTCTTTAATTTGCTTCGCTATTTCCATTTCCATTTGTGCATCAGTGTCCACCGTGAAGGGAATAGTCACTTTGGTGCTTGCCCAGACCAAGTTCAGGTTTGAGGAATTATGAGCAACAGAGTCGAATGTGATTAAAAAGTTTTCTTGATGGTAGGGAATCTGTTTGGGTTGTACTTTGATGCGGAACAAGTCCTCCTTCGGATCATAATTTTTACGGCCATCTCCCCAATGCGAAGTGTTGGTGTGGAATGCGATTTCCCAGGTTCTGGTCTCAGGAAAAGCATACAGTGCATAAGTTCCTTTAGGTAACGTTTGCCCCATCACCTCCATATCGGTATCCACAGTAATTTTGGTGGATGCGTTGGCTCCCACCCTCCAAATACGGCCATAAGGCACTAAATCCCCGAAAATCTCCCGACCACGGGTTGCTGGACGTGAATATTGTATGGTGATTTTTGATAAACCTACCTCTTGTTCCAATGTTGAAAATGGACTCGCTTTGGGATGGGTGATTTGGGCGTAACCATAAACCCCTGAGCACAAGAAAAGAACAATTACAACTTTTCCCATTTTTTTAGTCCTTTTTAGTTCCCAAAAGATACAACAAAACACCTGGCCCCGATTTGATTCTATCGATTTCCCAATCAAATGATTCTTTGTTATCCAAACCATCAACAAAGCTTTGCATCTCCCTTATAGAATACGTCCGCAAACAGGAAACGATTCCATCCCAAAGTACAAACAGCGGTACAATTGGAATCAAATAAGTGAAGAGTAACCTTCCAAATTTAAATGGGCGAATAAAAGGAGTCGTCAGCAAAACACTGATGGGCGAAAACACCATGGCCAAAATGCTGGGAAAGCTTCGCTCTTGGGCTTCAAAAATTCCTATTCCGTTTTGTGAATCAACCGCATTTTGTAATATATGGATGGCATCATTGGGCTTAAAGTGGTGCAAGGATAAAAATTGGGTGCGAAAGCCGCTTAAATGCTTGGGAACGTCACGGGCATCCACTTCGGAGGCTATATAGTCGATATACCCCGATTGCTTTTTTGCATACTCAAAAGCTTCCAGGTTAGGGTAATAATCCGTTAAGGTAATCTTGAGATCTGGAAAGTTTTTCTGTAATTCCGAACCGATCCAAAGCATGCCCCCACCTCCTCCAGACGCCAAATCCACTATCTGATTTGTCCCTCTTTTTCTCAGGCCCTTTTCCAAAATGGGGATGATCGGCTTATACAATTTAGTCTTGTTGGACAAAAACTGTAGAAAATCGGTTCCGTAATTCCGTAAAAACCTGGGAAACCATTTCTGATCCTCAAATTCGAATAAGTGTATACGTCCCATGTCTCATTTCGTTAAGAGTGTTTTATGGGGGAACTACTTAAAAATTAGAAAAAATCCTTTAGTTCTTACCACTTATTCTAAAATTAAAATGCCATGGATGTTCAGACCATAAATCCCAATCTTCCAAATTTTGATCAAAACTAACCCTGGATTGCCCACTATACCCTGATCCATTGCAGGCATCCAGTCCTTCATTTGAATCACCATAAGATCCTGAAGTAATTCCCAGGGCGCCTCCATTTATAAGGTGCCAGGTAAAAATATAAGTTTCCTGGGCTTCAAGAAAAATATCCAGATCAGATAGGTTGAAATACACCCAACCACCCTTAAAGGAACCTAAAACCACTGTTGTTGTGGTATACTTAATGCTTCCATCGGAATCTCTGATATTCAATTCGAGTTCCACGTCTTCCGTATAAGGTCCTCCACTTTCACGGTATACAAAACCGCTTGTCATAAGAACTCCAAAAGATTCAGGGCTACTATCATCGGTCAAAGTCAAAGTTTGTCCAGTTCCTACATTTCTATCAAATGGCCCATATGGTAAATCGACGTCATCCCTGGCATCCCCACCAAACCATTTTGATACATTGAAGTTATCACAGCGTATTTCGAAATCTGTGTCCATTAATTCAAAACTTACTGTATAATTTCTAACGGAACCACTTTCGGATGTAATCGCAAAAACTACTTCAGAAGAAAAATCAGAGACTTCAGCTGGGTCTGGATCAATAGTGGCATATTTTGATATCTCAATTTCATAATTCAGATTCGCTAAATCAAAAAACTGAGGTAGCCTTTTTGAAATGGTTCCGGTATCATCAACTTCAGCATCAATCACATCGGAGCCGGAGATAATTTTAAAGGATACCAGCTCATTTTCGTTGCTTAACTCACGGGAAATGTCTATCTGATATTCTTTTTGACTCCCATTCTCCGCAGTCACCACAAATGTAAACACATCCGATATCGAAGAAATAGTTGATGGGTCGGGTTCTATGGAAGCATATTCTGATATTGCCACCTCCAGCGTTATATCCTCCAATTCAATATTACTGGGAACAGTCCCAACAATAGAATTATCCCCTATTTCCGGTTCGAAGCTGAATTCATCTTTGGTCAATATAAAAGCGGTAATCCGATTCTCAGCACTCAATTCCCTACTTATATTAACAGTATACTCCCTCTTGGTTCCATCCTCGGCGGTAATTGTAAATACTACAGGTTCCAATAAAGAAGTTACCGTACTTGGATTGGGGCTGATCTGCGCTTCGTTTGATATTTTCACCTCCAAACTGATATCCGTCAAAGCAATCGTACTTGGAACCGATCCCGTTACGGAATTGCTGCCTACAGTGGCTTCCAAACTAAATGTCTCCTTTGTAATTACAAAAGAGGTAATAAAATTGTCAGAACTTAAAGGAGTTTCGGTTGAATCAGAGCTATCGGATCCGCAGGACTGAATTAAAATCAATCCAAGAAAAAAAAGGGGAATTCTTTTCATTTGTTAAGAGGTTGAATTAATGGAAGGGCTAAAAGACAGATTTCTATTTAATATTGAAAAAAGAATCGACGAACTCATATTTATTAAAGACCTGTAGATCCTCGATACCCTCACCTACACCAATGTATTTTACCGGAATCTGAAACTGGTCGGAAATACCAATCACCACACCTCCTTTGGCAGTTCCATCCAATTTGGTCACGGCCAAACTGGATACTTCGGTGGCTTTGGTAAATTGTTTGGCTTGTTCAAAGGCATTTTGTCCCGTGGAACCGTCCAATACCAATAATACATCATGCGGGGCATCGGTCACCACCTTTTGCATTACGCGTTTTACCTTGGAAAGTTCGTTCATCAGGTTCACCTTGTTGTGCAATCGGCCAGCGGTGTCAATCAACACCACATCCGCACCGTCAGCTACGGCTGAGTTCAGGGTATCGAAAGCCACTGAAGCAGGATCGCTTCCCATTTTCTGTTTGATAATGGGCACTCCAACACGGTCGGCCCAAACCTGTAATTGATCAATGGCTGCCGCCCTAAAGGTATCCCCGGCTCCCAAAACCACTTTCAGTCCTTGATTTTTAAATTGATGTGCCAGTTTTCCAATGGTCGTGGTCTTACCTACCCCGTTCACGCCCACAACCATGATTACATAGGGTTTTTTATCAGTTGGTACCACAAAATCAGCCTCCTCACCGACATGGGTTTCCGAAAGTAATCCTGCAATCTCTTCACGGAGGATGGTATTGAGTTCATCGGTTCCCATATATTTATCCCTGGATACACGTTCTTCGATACGCTCGATAATCTTTAAGGTAGTGTCTACTCCGACATCCGAAGTGACCAAGACTTCCTCCAAGTTATCCAACACCTCATCATCCACTTTGGATTTACCAGCGACGGCTTTGCTCAATTTGCCAAAAAAACTGGTCTTGGAACGTTCCAGACCTTTGTCCAAGGTCTCTTTTTTGTCTTTTGAAAAGATATTTTTAAATAGGCTCATATGCGTTTGTCATCAAACTTCAAAGATAGGAAAGTAAGGGGAGTTTTGTTAAGTCGAACACATGCATTCATTTGAATTGGTAGTACTAAGTTAGAGGGGATTCCGTGCTTGACACGGAATGACAAAAAATAAAAAAGCCGCTTTTAAAGCGGCTTTCAATTTCGTACTAGGACTGCTTACTTTTTGTTCAGCCAGTCGTTTACCATTTCAGGTGGCATAACCGACTCCACAAAAGTATAAGCACCTGTTTTGGGAGACTTCACCATTTTGATGGCCTTTGTCAATCTTTTTGATGATGATTGCAGTGTTGCTACCGTTTTCTTTGCCATGGCTTATCTTTTACTTGATTTCTTTATGAATGGTCATACGCTTAAGGATTGGATTGAACTTTTTAAGCTCCAATCTATCGGGCGTGTTCTTTTTGTTCTTGGTGGAGATGTACCTAGAGGTACCGGGCATACCAGACTCTTTGTGCTCGGTGCACTCCAAAATTACCTGAATTCTATTTCCTTTCTTTGCCATTGTGTCGTGCTTAAAATCCTATGCTACTACTTTTTGGAATTGATTTCCTTCAAAACAGCAGAGATTCCTTTTTTGTTGATGATCTTTAAACCTCTGGAAGATACATTAAGGGTCACCCAACGATCTTCTTCTGGGATGTAAAATCTCTTTTTGGAAATATTTACATCGAATCTTCTCTTGGTCTTGTTGATAGAGAAGGAAACGTTGTTTCCGAACATCACCTTTTTCCCTGTTACTTCACAAACTTTAGACATCTCCCTAACTTTTGAGTGATTTTATTGAGGCTGCAAATTTATAGCATTTAAACGGGACGCACAACATTCTTTTTTAGAAATTTAAAATTTCTTTCCAAAGCAGCTCAAACGTCTTATTCACGGACTTTTTCACGATACGCTCACGCTGATTACCCATGACAAATTGTTCTGCAAAGGTGCGTTGCGGAGTGCTTACCGCAATGAAAACGGTTCCCACCTCAGCATCCGAGTCTCCCTTGGTTGGTCCGGCGTTGCCTGTGGTTGCAATGGCAAAATCCGTATTCAAGATGTTCTTGGCGTTTTCGGCCATGGCCACGGCCACCTCCGCGCTGACCACTGAATGTTTTTCCACTAAATTCGTCGGCACTTCCAATAGTTTTATCTTGGTCTCAGTGGCATAACTGACCACACTCCCTTTAAAATAATTGGATGCTCCCGGAATTGCGGTAAGCCTTTCTGCGATTTTACCTCCAGTAAAGCTTTCGGCGGTAGCCAATGTCATTTTCTTTTGTGTCAACAACTCGGCCACTTGATGCTCAATCGATCCATCCTCTTCGGTGCCATAGATGATGTCCCCAATGAGCGGATACAGTTTTTCCACTTCGGCTTCAATGGCGGAAATAAGGGCTTGTTTATCTGTTCCTTTGGCAGAAAGCCGAAGTCGAACCCTTCCTAAATTAGGCAGATAGGCAAATTTGATGAATTTGGGCAGGGCATCTTCCCAATCCTCAATTTTGTTGGCAATGGCACTCTCTCCCAAACCATAGGTCAAAATGGTCTTGTGGACTATATGGGGACGCTCAAAGTCAGACATAATTTTGGGAAGTACCTGATCCTGCATCAAATGCTTCATTTCATAGGGCACTCCAGGCAACGAAACAAATGCAGTACCGCCATTTTTCATCCAAAGTCCCGGTGCAGTACCATACGCATTATGTAAAATGGTTGCTTTGGAAGGCACCATGGCCTGTTTCCGGTTTAAATCAGAAATAGGTGTGGAAATGTACTTTTTGAACAATTCTTCGATATGGGACAAAACCTCTTCGTTCTGAACAAGCTCATCCTTAAAAAAATCACATAGGGTATGCTTGGTGACATCATCTTTGGTGGGTCCCAACCCTCCGGTAACAATTACTACGGACGAACGCTTTCCGGCCATTTGCAAAGCCTCAAGGATGTGGTCGCGATTATCTTGCACGGATGTAATCTGATACACCGTAACACCGATTTTATTCAGTTCTTTTGAGATAAATGCAGAATTGGAATCCACAATCTGCCCAATGAGGATTTCATCCCCAATGGTAATGATCTCGGCCTGCATTTTATAAATTGAAGTCTTTTTTCAGTTCGGCAACGACTTGAAGCACATCCTTTTTAAGTAAAGGGAATTTTGCTTCAATATCGGACATACTCGCGGTAGTTTTCCCCATAGTTTCAATCTCCAGTGCAGTGGCTCTTGTTTGTTCCATTCCCAACAAATCCACATTGGGTTTGATCTTATGGGCCAGTTTATACACATTTTCATAGTCCCTTCCTTCAATCGCCTTTTCCAAGGCTTCCAAATCTTCAGGAACTTCTTCCAAAAAAACCGAAATAACAGAGGTCACAAAGTCTTGATCCCCCTCCGCCATTTCGTTGACTTTGTCGAGGTTGTAAATCATTATCTCACATTAATTTCAAACATCGTTTCTCCTTCGAGAATACCAGAAAGGTAGTCATTTGGACTTACTTTACCAACCCCCGCAGGGGTGCCCGTGAACAGAATATCTCCCTTTTTGAGCATAAAATAGGTGGAAACATAGGCTATTAGCTCATCTATCTTCCACAGCATCAGCGAAGTATTACTTTTTTGTACATTTTCCCCATTTCTTAACAAGGAAAACCCCATTCTGTCAACGTTTTCGTACATATTCTTTGGCATCCACTTACCGATCACTGCTGCGCCATCAAAACCTTTGGCTTTTTCCCAGGGCAATCCTTTGGCCTTTAAATCGGCTTGAAGATCCCTCGCGGTGAAATCGATTCCCAGTCCAATTTCATCATAATAGGTATGCGCAAATTGCTTTGCAATATGCTTACCCACCTTCTTGATTTTAACCAATACCTCTACCTCATAATGCACATTGTTCGAGAATTCGGGAATGTAAAAATCTTGTTCCTTGGGCAAGATGGCCGAATCTGGTTTGATAAATACTACCGGTTCCTTCGGACGCTCATTTTGCAATTCTTCAATATGGGCAGCGTAGTTTCTGCCGATACAGATCAGTTTCATAGCCTTTACTTTGATTTTCTTGTTATGATAGCTTGTTGTTAAGCTTGCTCAGCTTGATTTGGGTGAGTACTTTTTTGGTGTACAGTGGAAAATCGGCATTCAATATCCAGCCAAAATAGCCGGGTTCGGATTCAAGAACCTCATCCACCGTTCTGCCCTTATGCTTTCCAAATGAAAAAATCGGTTCTTCATTTTCGTTAAGACCGATAAATCCGGCAAAATCCAAAGACTGCTTGCGGGTAGTGAATTCAGAAAGCTTTTTGATATTGTTCTCCAATTCTGGATAACGATCCAGTTGCGCCAACAATACCTCATAGGTAGCCATGGTATCGGCTTCCGCGCTATGGGCATCCTCCAAATCTTTATCGCAATAGAACTTATAGGCGGCTCCCAAAGTACGTTTTTCCATTTTATGGAAGATGGTCTGCACATCTACCGAGACCATGCTCTTCATATCGAAATCCACATCGGCACGAAGCATTTCCTCGGCCAAAAGAGGAATATCGAAACGATCGGAATTGAATCCAGCCAAATCGCTGTCCTTAATCATTTTATAGATTTCTTTGGACAGCTGTTTGAAGGTGGGCTCGCTTGCCACTTTTTCATTGGAAATCCCATGAACGGCCACTACCTCCGGCGGAATTGGAACTTCAGGATTTACGAGCCAGGTCTTGCTCTCCTTATTCCCATTCGGAAACACCTTTAAAATTGAGATTTCAACAATTCTGTCCGTGGCAACATTGGTCCCGGTAGTCTCCAGATCGAAAAAACAAATAGGTTTGGTCAGTTTTAACTCCATATCCACCTACTTCGATTTAGAAAATAGCCAAGAGACCAAATCGGGCTCTGCAAATGCATTGTCCCAGCTGTTGTGACCGACACCCTTGTAGACCGAGTATTTGACATTGATTCCCTGCTGTTTCATGGCCGTAACCATGTTCTCGGAATACTTTTCTAGGACAACTTCATCAGCATCTCCATGAAACACCCACCAGTGCGGTTTCCTTAGTTCTTTACTAATCTTAGGATTGGCTCCGCCACAAATGGGAAATGCAGCGGCAAAAACCTTTGGATTCCTCCTGACCAGTTCAAAAGTACCCATTCCTCCCATGGATAATCCTCCGACATACATTCTGTTTTTATCCAATTTGTATGCTTTTTTGAGATGTTTTAGCAATCCTTCCAGCAATAACATGTCCTTTGTCGGCTCTGCATCCTCATAAAAAATGAAATCCCGATTGGGAAACTCTCCTTCCACGTCCAATTTTGCCCAAGAGCTGCCAGCCGCACATTGGGGAAAAACCACGATGGCCTTGTAATTATCCCGAATCTCTTCTTTCAGAAACAAACTGGATCCATGTACCAATTGGGCTTCATTATCATTACCTCGTTCTCCTGATCCATGCAGAAATAGCAGCAAGGGATACTTTTTTGTGGCATCAAAGTCCTCTGGTAGAAGTATTCGATAGGGAAGGGTATCCCCATCCTTTACAAAAGCCTTTTTTTGATATTCGGATGTGTCCTGAGCCATTACATTGCCACAGAACAAAACTAAAAGTCCTGTGCTTAATGCCTTGAAAAATTTCATTGATCGATGAATTGGTTAAGCCTCTAAATTAAGAATAGTGGCGGGAATACAGGTATTTTTATTGTTAGATTTCCCGATTTACATCCCAAGCTTCCAAATAATCCGCCACGGCCTTCACAAACATACCCCCCAAAGCACCATTGACCACCCTATGATCGTAGCTATGGGAAAGGAACATTTTGCTCCGGATACCAATATATTCTCCCTGATCGGTCTCAATTACGGATGGTAATTTGCGTATGGCACCGAGAGCCAAAATACCTACTTGTGGTTGGTTGATGATAGGGGTGCCAAAAACACTTCCGAAGGTACCG
This sequence comes from Allomuricauda sp., assembly GCA_028284725.1. Classification (GTDB taxonomy): domain Bacteria; phylum Bacteroidota; class Bacteroidia; order Flavobacteriales; family Flavobacteriaceae; genus Flagellimonas. The sequence continues at coordinate 10,239 of JANQRD010000089.1, forward strand.
ACATTGGTTACCGTGTACGTGCCATCTTTTATTTCATCGGGCTTTAACTGATTGTTTCTAGCCCTATTGGCAAGATCGTTCACCGTTTTGGCCATACCCACCAAATTAAGTTGATCTGCATTCTTGATTACAGGAACGATCAGGTTCCCATCAGGTAGGGCGGCTGCCATACCAATATTGATGTTTTTCTTTTTGATGACCTTATCGCCATCCAGGGAAATGTTGACCAAGGGATATTTTTTAAGTGCCATGGCAACGGCTTCCATAAAAATCGGCGTGAATGTAAGTTTTTCACCCTCCCTTTCCTCAAAGGCTTTTTTGACCTTATTTCTCCAATTGACCACGTTGGTCACGTCCACCTCAACAAAACTTTGTACATGAGCCGATGTGGAAACACTGTCGATCATGTGTTGGGCGATCAACTTGCCCATACGGGTCAGTGGGATGATTTCGTCCCCTGAAGCCACAGGAACTGGCTCGGCTTTTGGTTTTTCAACATAGGTCTTCGGGGCCTCTTTAGGTGTTGAAGGTTCTTTCACTTCTTCTTTGATAGAAGTCACAGTCGCAGCACTCTCACCATTTGAGGAACGCTGCTCCAAAAAGGCCTTCATATCATTTTTAGTGACTCTGCCTTCTTTGCCCGTACCCACAATGGATTCCAATTCTTGCATCGTCACCCCTTCTTCCTTCGCTATATTTTTTACCAATGGGGAGTAAAAACGTTCCGAGCTTGAAAAATCTTGTGTGGGGGCAGTAACCGATTCCTTTATTTGAACCATTTGACTCTCCAATTCCGCAACCGGAGCCTCTTCTACATTTTCAACTTCTTCAACGGTGTCGGTTCCGTTTGAGACCGTTCCGGCTACCTCTCCTTCGGTCTTGATTACGGCTACCACATCACCTACTTGAATCACATCGTCAATATCGAATCGTTTTTCCAGCAAAACACCTTCCACTTCGCTGGGAACCTCCGAATCCACCTTGTCCGTGGCAATTTCAAATATGGCCTCATCCATTTCAATGGTGTCCCCAACTTCTTTCAACCAAGCTGTCAATGTTGCCTCGGCAACACTCTCTCCCATTTGCGGTAACTTCAATTCAAATTTTGACATATTCTTATTTAACGAGGTAATATGGACTTATATTTTGCAAAAATACTAAAGAATTCTCCTTATTCTTAATTTATGTGCATTTTTTAATCTTCACTTAACTTGCCTTGATGGAGTTTTCAAAGGGAACCCTGTTCAAAATGCTTCTTCCCAAGGTAACCTCATCGGCATACTCCAACTCGTCGCCAACGGAGATTCCCCGTGCAATAGTGGAAGTGGCAACATCCAAGCCTTCCAACTGCTTGTAGATATAAAAATTGGTGGTATCCCCCTCCATTGTGGAGCTCAGCGCCAGAATAAGCTCTTTTACATTATCCTCCTTTACGCGCTTGACCAACGAACCAATGGTTAGGTCTTGAGGACCAACACCCTCCATGGGTGAAATCTTCCCACCAAGCACATGGTACAATCCGTTGTACTGGGCTGTATTCTCAATGGCCATTACATCCCTAATATCCTCAACCACGCACACCAGGGTTTCGTCGCGTTTGGGATTGGCGCAAATCTCGCAAATTTCCGTATCGGAGATATTATGGCATCTTTTGCAGAAGTTCACCTCGCTTTTCAGTTTGGTCAGAGCATCCGACAACAAAGTGGTTCGCTCTTCTGGTTGTTTCAAAAGATGCAGCACCAATCTAAGGGCCGTACGCTTACCAATACCGGGCAATTGCGACATCTCGTAAACAGCATTTTCCAAAAGTTTCGATGAAAACTCCATAGCTACAATTATCGGGTAAAATTACGATTTTACAGTTACCGATTTACTTTTGTACTTTGCAAATCAAACACGATTTATGTCCGCAACCCAAATTCTCCTTCTCGTTAGCGCCTATTTTTTGGTGCTGATGATTATCTCCTATTTTACCGGAAAGAACGATTCAAATGCTGACTTTTTCAAAGCTGGACGGCAATCACCCTGGTATTTGGTGGCTTTTGGTATGGTGGGTGCATCCTTATCGGGAGTCACGTTTATTTCAGTTCCCGGATGGGTTGAAACCTCGCAATTCAGCTATATGCAAGTGGTCTTCGGATACCTAGTTGGGTATTTTGTAGTGGCCTATTTGCTCTTGCCTTTATACTATAAACACAATCTCACTTCCATTTATGAGTATCTCTCGGATCGATTTGGGGTCGTAAGCCATAAAACTGGAGCCTTTTTCTTCTTTATCTCAAGGGTTTTGGGTGCAGCTTTTCGGTTGTATCTGGTGGCCATTGTGTTGCAGCAGTTTGTTTTTGATGATCTGGGCGTCCGTTTTGAGTTTACCGTAATCATTTCCATCTTGTTGATTTGGATCTATACGAATCGGGGCGGTATTAAGACTATTGTTTGGACAGACACCTTACAGACCTTGTTCATGATTCTTGCGGTGGTTTTATCCATCATCTTTATCAACCAAGAATTGAACTGGAGCTTTGGTGATTTTTTGGCTTCAGATGAGTTGAAGGCTTACGATAAATTCCTTTTCACCGAAAGTTTTCTAGACCGAAACTATTTTGTGAAGTCGTTTATTGGCGGCATGTTCGTCACCATATGTATGACAGGCTTAGATCAAGACATGATGCAGAAAAACCTCACCTGTAAATCCTTAAAGGATGCCCAGAAAAATATGGTGTCGTTCAGTTTGGTTTTGGTGGGGGTTACCTTTTTATTCATGCTGCTGGGAGCACTGTTGTTCATTTATGCTGATAGAAACGGTATTTCCATTCCTTTAATGGATGGCAGCCCCAAATCGGATTTGTTGTTTCCCGAAATAGCGCTTAATAGTGGTCTGGGATTGACCTTGGCCATCACTTTTATGTTAGGACTCATTGCAGCCGCTTACAGCAGCGCAGATAGCGCTTTGACCTCTTTGACAACCTCATTTTGCGTGGATTTCCTAAATGTGGAACAGCAGGAAGAGACCCAACAAAAGAAAACCCGAAAACGCACGCATATCGGTATGAGCGTTATGCTTGTTTTGGTAATCATAGCCTTTAAATATATCCTCAGCAGTAATGTTATTGACAGTCTACTTACTGTGGCCGGCTATACCTATGGGCCTCTATTGGGATTGTTTGCCTTTGGTATTTTTACAAAGCGCCAAATAAAGGACAAATTCGTTTGGGTCGTTGCGGCATTGTCAGTCACAATCATTGCTCTAGTCGCAAGTATTCCTTCCTCCTATTTAGGCGGCTATGTTTTGGGCTATGAGTTATTGCCGTTAAATGGATTGCTCACTTTTATTGGCCTGTGGTTGATAAGTAAGAAAGGAGCGACACTTAGTACTGCCCCGTAGCCAATAATGTTAGGGTGCAAGCGATTTCCACTTTAATTTGTGCGTCCTGTAACAGTTTTTCAAACTCAGGGTTTTCCGTACCTGGATTGAAAATCACTCTTTCTGGTTTTAAATCTAGGATTTTCTGATAATATTGCTTTTGTCGTTCCGGGTTCAGATACAACGTTATGGTATCAATATTTTGAAAATCATTCAGGTTATCCTTAACTTGTACACCCGCAACAATTCCAGTTTTGACCCCAAATGCGGTTGTGCGAATTTTGTTATCGACCAACCGATGAATTGCCAAATTACTGTATCTGCTTGGGTTTAAAGATGCTCCAAAAACAAGTGTCTTAACCATTTGTTAATTTATATGTTAAACTAAATTAAAGATTGTAACTATTCAAAAAAAAACTCGTCTATTGTACGAGCAAATTTGATCATTGGTAAGACTGTATTTTTTTATAGTTAATGGTTAGTGTTTAGTATAGCTTATCAATGTATAGAACCCTGGTGTACCGATTAATATCGTGAGCCGGGGTTCACTTTTTTTATCGCCTTCCGTTTGTCCACCATGCATCTGCTACCTTACAGTTTTCATGAGATTACCTTTGTAAAAAAATGTTAAACCTGCTTCGATTTGTAACATCTACGTTTCAAAATCGTCATGTAGGCGTTATCAATCAATCAATAAACGAACAAACTAATGAAAAGAGTAATCTTACTTTTTGCACTGCTTTTGTGTGGTGTTTCTTCAAAAGCTTTAGCAGCCAACAATGATAATGAACCACCTATTGGGATAATATCAGGTACCGTAATCGATAATACGCTAAAGCAACCTGTAGCTTACGCGGCCATTGTCATCAAATCTGAGGATGGTACAAAAACCATTACCGGGGGCATTACTACGGAAGATGGAAATTTTGAAATAAAGAAAATCCCGGAGGGGTCTTTTATTTTAGAGGTACAATTTATTGGGTACAAAACCCATTCACAAAAATTGGTCATTACCAAAAAGAACCGAAAAGTAGCTGTGGGCACCATCACTTTGATGGAAGAAACAGAGGAACTTTCCGAAGTGGAGGTTGTAGGTGAACGCACCACTATTGAACAGCGTGTAGATCGAAAAGTAATCAATGTGGGTAAGGATCTTACCACCGCTGGCGCCACTGCTTCTGATATCATGAACAACATCCCCTCATTGAATGTTGATTCCCAAACAGGGGACATTTCCATGCGAGGGAATTCCAACGTACGGGTCATGGTCGACGGAAAACTATCAAATGTTCCGGTTGCACAACTGTTGCGACAGATTCCGTCCACCTCTATAAAATCTATCGAATTGATTACCAATCCTTCGGCAAAGTACAATCCAGAGGGGATGAGCGGAATCATCAACATCATCCTACATAAAAATGCCAATATAGGTTTCAACGGAAGTGTCACCACGGGACTCACTCAAGCAATCGAGGCCAAGTTCAACTCTTCCATCGATTTGAACTACCGAAATGGAAAATTCAATTTTTACGGCAATTATGGGAACAACATCGGTAAATATGTAAACGATGGAACTATACTAAGACTGGATGAAAATTCCCTTCAGGCCTTTGATTTCTTCAACAATAACAAGTCGCATCTTTACAAAGTTGGTGTTGACTTTTATTTGAATGACAAAAACACCATCTCCTTGTTTACCAACCAGAACATTTTTGATGGAAAGGGTGAAGGTATCACTGCCGTTACCTACAACGAGGATCTTTCAAGAAACTTGACCCAATTCTTCAATGATGTGAGCAGTAACCAAAGTTCGCAATACAACTTTGATTACAAACTCGATTTTAAGAAGGAAGGGCACAATATCGAATTGGAAATCGACCACAATGAATTTGAAAGTGATCAGGATGCCACTTTTAGAACCCAGGGTGCAAGCCTTTTCCCAGATTATATGGATTTCGTGGACACGGAACGCAACCAAACCTTTATCAACTTGGATTATGTAAACCCTTTGGACAGTATTTCCAAAATAGAGGTTGGGCTTGAGTCCAGAACTTTTGAAACAGATGTGGAATACTCCTCAACAGGTCTTTCCTTCAATTCTGCTGGGAATTTGATTCCGACACCAAGTACTGATTTTGTGTACGATATGGACATTTATTCCGCATATGCCACTTTTGCCCAAACCCGCAAAAAATGGTCATATCAAATTGGGGTTCGGATAGAAGATGTAGAAGTAAAGGCAGACACCAATCAGGTTAGAGCGTTCACAGACACCTACACCCAGATTTATCCCTCTGCCTTCGTAACCTACAGTCCTAACGAAAAAAATCAATTGCAGGCAAGTTATAGCCGTAGGGTGGATCGGCCAGGCTTGGGTCAGGTAAACCCTATCCGGGAATGGGCCACACCATTAATTTCCTCCTTCGGAAATCCAAGCTTGGAGCCCCAATTCACGGATTCGTACGAGGTGAATTACACGCGTCGCATTAAAAACGGAAGCATAACTACCGGAGTTTTCTATCGTGCAATTTCGGATGAAATCAACAGGGCAGTTTATGTGGATCGATTGGACTTTAACAGGTTGATATTGACCTTTGATAACTTCGATAATACCTCAGCCTACGGTTTTGAAGTTTCAGGCAACTATAAACCCACAAAATGGTGGAGCATCAACGGAAGTTTCGATTTTTATTCACAAACCCAGAGAGGTATTACCGAAAGTTTGAGCGGCGACAGCCCCAACCCCACGGAAAATGACATTATTGTAGAAGATGTTGAGGTGGACAACACCGCTTGGAACCTTCGGATGAACAACAGTTTTAAGGTGAACAAAAAGTTGACCTTGCAATTGTTCGGATTCTACCGCGGACAAAACAGAACAATACAGTTTATCGCAGAGCCCATGTATTTTGTGAATCTGGGAGCACGCTACAGCTTTGCCCAAGGTAAAGGCACCATTAGTTTGAACTACAACGATATGTTCAACACTATGCGGTTTGGATTCGATGGGGAACGTCCCTATGAACAAGTTGGCGGATTCAACTGGGAAAGTAACAATGTGTATGCCGGCATAACCTACCGTTTTGGAAGTGGCAAAAACAGGGCAAAACAACGTAAACGAAGGGACAACAATACCAAGCAATCCAGTGGTGGAATCTTGTAATACAATCTTGATATTTCCTTGATAGAGTGTTGGTTGGTTAGTCTTTCAAGGTATATCATTAAAAACCCCGACTTACGAGTTGGGGTTTTGCTTTTTAGTCCAGAATACCTGTTGGGTGTCCATCGATACTGACGGTATTTTTCTTTTCCCAATATTTTTTCAGTCCGTCATCCCCTTGCTTTTCGGCCCAATCAACCAGAGATTGGCGTTGGTTTTTGTATTCCATGATCGGAACACCCATTCCACAGGATACCTGTACCTTATCCACCTTAACGTCCACCAATTGTCTGGCACCTGCAATTTTTGGGAACAGGTCGATGTTTGCTTTCCAAAATGGGGATTCCTTATGATGGACTTCCGCTGTTCCATAAAGCCTTAATATGATTGGGTCGCCTACAAACGCACAAAACATCAGCGTAATACGATTTTGATGCTTCAGGTGTGCAGCAGTTTCATTGCCACTTCCCGTCAAGTTCAGCCAAACCACGTTATTTTCATTCAATATCCGCAGGGAATCCAAACCTTTAGGTGACAGATTGATTCGTCCACTTTCCATGGCTGTGGCCACAAAAAACAGTTTTTGATCTTCAATGAAATCGATGAGAGTGGGCGTCAACTGATCCATTTGTTTGCCCATAGCCATTTTTTTACCATTTTATGATGACACTTCCCCAGGTAAAACCACTTCCAAAGGCGGCCAAGACCACAACATCACATTCCTTGATCTTCCCTGCTTCCCACGCCTCGGTCAAGGCAATTGGTATGGAGGCAGCAGTAGTATTTCCATAACTCATGATGTTGTTGAACACCTGATCATCCGATAGGCCAAATTTTTTCTGTACAAACTGGGAGATGCGCAGATTGGCCTGATGGGGTATCAACATATTGATGTCCTGTGGTCCTAAATTGTTCGTCTGCAGCCCTTCCATAATCACTTCACTAAACCGGACCACAGCATTTTTAAAAACAAATTGTCCGTTCATATAAGGGAAATACGAAGTATCCTCGGAATCCTTATCCTCAATAATATCGGTTACCCATCGTTTCCCCATCCCAGGTGCGATCAGCGAAAGTTCCTCAGCATGCTGACCTTCTGAATGTAAATGGGACGAAAGAATTCCTTTGGAGGAATCCTCTTCCCGTGTCATTACGGCTGCTCCAGCGCCATCTCCAAAAATGACGGATACAGCCCTGCCGCGTGTGGTCATGTCCAGACCGTGTGAATGCAGTTCAGATCCAATCACCAATACATTTTTGTACATCCCACTTTTAATGTATTGATCAGCAACTGAAACCCCATATACAAATCCAGAGCATTGATTACGTACATCAAGTGCCCCA
>JANQRD010000106.1 GCA_028284725.1 Allomuricauda sp.
ACGTTCGCTACCATCACACTTCAGAATTACTTCCGGATGTACAAAAAGTTGGCCGGAATGACGGGTACAGCCGTCACTGAGGCGGGGGAATTTTGGGAAATTTACAAGTTGGATGTCATGGAAATTCCTACCAACCGCCCAATCGCCCGTGATGACCGCCATGATTTGATCTACAAAACGAAACGCGAAAAATACAATGCCATTATCGATGAGGTTACCGACCTTTCCAAGTCAGGAAGGCCTGTACTGATCGGTACCACATCCGTAGAAATTTCTGAATTGCTTTCCAAACTTCTGAGTGTTCGTAAGATTCCACACAACGTACTCAATGCCAAACTCCACAAAAAAGAGGCGGATATTGTTGCAGAGGCAGGTAATGCTGGAGTGGTAACCATAGCTACAAACATGGCAGGTCGGGGTACCGATATCAAGCTGACAGATGAGGTAAAAGCTGCAGGCGGATTGGCCATTGTTGGAACGGAACGGCACGATTCACGTCGCGTGGATAGACAGCTACGCGGACGTTCGGGAAGACAGGGAGATGTTGGTAGCTCGCAGTTTTATGTTTCATTGGAAGACAATCTTATGCGTCTCTTTGGATCGGATCGTGTGGCTAAAATGATGGATCGCATGGGATTGGAGGAAGGAGAAGTCATTCAACATTCCATGATGACCAAATCCATAGAACGTGCCCAGAAAAAGGTCGAGGAAAACAACTTCGGTATTCGGAAGCGCCTTTTGGAATATGATGATGTTATGAACGCCCAACGTGAGGTAGTTTACAAAAGAAGGCGCCATGCACTGCAAGGAGAGCGTTTAAAGGTTGATGTGGCCAACATGATCTATGATACTTGCGAAATCATAACCGACACCAACAAAATTGCAGATGACTTCAAAAACTTTGAGTTTGAACTTATCAAATACTTTTCCATCACCTCACCGGTGACCGAGGAAGAATTCAAAAAATTGAGCTTTCAGGAGATTGCCAATACCGTATATAAAGCTGCCCTCGATTTCTATCAACAGAAAATGGAGCGTAGCACCGCTACGGCATTTCAGGTGATCAAAAGGGTGTACGAAGACCAATCCAACAAGTTTGAGCGCATTGTGGTCCCTTTTACAGATGGTGTCAAAACCCTGAATGTGGTCACGAATCTCGAAGAGGCTTACAACAGCGATGGAAAGCAACTGATCACTGACTTTGAGAAAAACATCTCATTGGCCATCATTGATGATTCCTGGAAAACACATTTACGTAAGATGGACGAGCTAAAGCAATCCGTTCAGTTGGCGGTGCATGAGCAAAAGGATCCTTTATTAATCTATAAATTTGAAGCTTTTGAGCTTTTCAAGGGTATGATCGACAAGGTAAACAAGGACATCATCTCCTTCTTGTTCAAAGGAGAATTGCCCACTGAAAGCCCCGGTCAGATCCAAGAAGCCAGAACGGTAAGAAGACCCAAGGAAAACTTAAAAACTTCAAAAGAGGAAATACCCAACAGTGATGAGCTTGCAGCTCAAAACAGGGCCGCTGGTCAAACACAGCGGAGGAGACCACAAGTGACCGAGACCATAATAAGGGAAAAGCCGAAAATTGGGCGAAATGATCGAGTGACCATCAAAAATGTCATGTCTGGGGAAAGCAAGACCGTAAAGTACAAGCAGGCCGAGCCACTTATTGACAAAGGTGAATGGGTTTTGGTTGAGGATTGATTCCAAAAAACTGAAAATAATTAAACGACAGTCATTTGTGGCTGTCGTTTTTGATTATATCAAAAACATAGTTAGATTTATAGCCTAAACCCCCTTTAAAAAGCTACTTTTGTTGCCAAAATATCCCTCGGGCACCAATAGAGATAATCAATCAACCTCATGAAGATCCCTACTAAGGACCTATATCGTTTGCAGGACAAAACACAGCTGGTGCTGCTGGTAAACTATAGTTCCATACTGTTTTCAGTGCTCTTTAGTTTGATTTGCTTTTTCTTTTTGGACATAAAAGGAATCGTGCCCTACACTTTTTTCGGATATACCATCCTAAATTTGATAAACACTCTGGCATATAATAGGCATAACAAGCTTATACTTACGTACAACATAACATCGTTGTTGGCCATGGTCGGGGCTATAATAATCACCCTTTTCAGCGGAGGTATACAAAGCCCATTTATTTTTGTGCTGGCTGTTGTGGTGTTTGCAGGATACGTGACCACCAAAATTTATGGGCAGGTCTATTTGGTGATCAATCTGGTAGTGGTCGCGCTTATTTTCTTGTATGATCTAGGGGATTTTAAAATTTCGGAAAATCTAGTCCCCCAAGAATCAAGAGGTTGGTTTGCCTTTTTGAGTGTAATTTTTGCCGTTTATTTATTGGGAGGGGTCTTCGGAAAAAATTTATTGAAGGCACATCACAAACTCTATAAATCCCGAAGGGAGGTGCAACAACGCATCAATGAAAAAGAAACCCTACTTAAAGAGGTCCACCATAGGGTTAAAAACAATTTACAGACCGTTTCCAGTTTATTGAGTCTTCAATCGCGATCGATTGCCGATGAGAAGATAAGCAACATCATCAAAAGCAGTCAGAACAGAGTCGTTTCCATGGCCATGGTGCATGAAATGCTTTATAAACGGGATGATTATCTATCCAAAATCGAATTGAAACCCTATGTAAAGGAGCTCAGTGAATATCTGGTACGATCCATTAAGGGCAATACCAACAACGTTACGGTCAATCTTGAAATCGATGAGAACAAACTAAGTATCGATACTGTTATTCCTCTTGGGTTAATCATCAACGAGACCATTACAAATGCCTTAAAGTATGGTATCAAGGAGGATAGTTCAGGGGAAATTTTAATCGCACTAAAAAAGCTTGGAGGCAATCGTTACGAACTCTATCTTGGAGATAACGGCGTAGGTTATTCCGAGGAAATCGGACCTAAAACTTCTAAATCTCTGGGATTGAAGCTTATATATAATCTTACGCGACAGCTAAGAGGTTCCATCTCAAGGGACGCCGAAAAAAAGGGCACGTATTACCGCATTGAGTTCGAGGAAATAGTGGAAGATTTCAACACAATCCTTTAAACCTTTTCCTATCTTTAGAAGATTAACCAATTCTTCCAAAGAATGTTTAAACGACTAATTCTGGGGGTGCTTTTTGTAGGCACTTCACTCTCTGCACAAGATTATTTTTTTCAAAAATTTCATCCATTCGACCCAGACATTCCCTCTCCAGAAGCCTTTTTGGGATATGGTATTGGCGAAAGGCATACGCGACACGACCTGATGGTGAACTACTTCACCAAACTGGCCGAAGTTTCGGATAGGGCCAGCATCTACGAATACGGCCGAACCCACGAAGGTCGAAAACTCATTATGCTCACTGTAAGTTCTCCAGAAAACCTTCAAAACCTGGAAAATCTAAAAACCAAACATTTGCGGTTCACAGACCCTTCCGAAAACGTAACCAATTATGACGAAGTCCCCATTTTTGTCAATCTTGGATACAATGTGCATGGCAATGAACCTTCAGGTGGGGAAGCGGCAATGTTGATTGCCTACACCCTAACTGCGTCCAATAATCCCGAAATACATAACTACTTGAACAAAGGGGTATTTCTCATTGACCCCACCATTAATCCAGATGGTCGCGACCGTCATACCCAATGGGTCAATATGTACCAGGGCAATCCATTAGTGGCCGATCCCCAGGATGCCGAGCACAACGAATACTGGCCCCGGGGCAGGACCAACCATTACTGGTTCGATCTGAACAGGGATTGGTTGTTGGGCATCCATCCCGAAAGTCGCGGAAAACTGACGTGGTACCATCAATGGTATCCTAATGTGGTGACCGATTTTCATGAGATGGGCACGCAAAGCTCCTATTTTTTTGAGCCCATGAAGGACAACGGATCCCTGAATCCAATAATGCCCAAAGAGAATTATATCGATCTCAACAATTTGTTCGGAGAGTATTTTGCAAAGGCGCTGGATAGTATTGGTTCCTTTTATTTTACCAAAGAGGTGTTTGATGGTACCTACCCAGGCTATGGCTCGTCTTATCCTGATCTTCAAGGCGGACTTGCCCTTTTGTTCGAACAAGCCAGTTCCAGGGGGCACAAGCAGACTACCAAATTTGGGGAAATCACCTTTCCCTTTACAATTCGGAATCAGTACATCTCAACAATTGCTACGATCAAGGCCTCGGTGGAAAACAAGGCCATGTTGCGAAAATATCAGCAAGATTTCTTCAAAAGTGCACTTGGCAATGCTTCAAAAAGCAGAATCAGAGGATACTCTTTTAAGGATGAACATGATCCAAACCGGGTAAAAGCCTTTATCGACAAGCTCCTACTGCATAAAATTGATGTATACAAATCAAGTAACGGCTATATGGTACCTACAAGGCAACCACAATACCGGAT
>JANQRD010000115.1 GCA_028284725.1 Allomuricauda sp.
AGGTGATATTGTGATGGGGGACAATCGATTCTAAAAGTAGAAAATCAGCATTAAGAAGTCGGATTTCTGATTTCAGTTATCCGATTTCTGATATCTGACCTCCGAAGTCTTAATTAGGGAAGGAAATAGTTTTATTTTTGAGCCTTCAACACATTTGAATGGACTTCCATAACCTTTTCGATTTTCTTACTGCACTTCAGCAAAACAATACCAAGGAATGGATGGATACCAACCGCAAATGGTATAGGTCACTTCGCGAAGATTTTATTGTATGGTTGGACGATTTGGATTTGACCATGGCTCAATTGGATGATGATTACTATCCAACTCCCGGTAAAAAGGGCATCAACAGAATCAACAACAATCTAATGTTCCATCCACATAAACCCATATATAAAGACCATTTTGGTGCAGGGTTGGACAAAGCACCAAATTCAGCGGATTTCTATATTGAAGTGGGAGTGAAGCAATGCTTACTGGCAGGCGGATTTTGGCGACCAGATGCCAAAACACTACGCAGCATCCGTGAAGGTATCGATTACAATGGGGAGGAATTTCAGGCGATTCTGGACAAACCTTCCTTTAAAAAATTGTTTGGTGGATTATACGAGGATGAAAAATTAACCAATGCACCCAAGGGCTTTGCAAATGATCATCCCCATATTGAGCTTTTACGCAACAAAACCTTTGCAGTAGTACATCAATTAAGTAAAGAAGAGGTGCTTCGGAGTGATTTCAAGGAAAAAATTAAAGTAGTTTATTTGGAAATGCTTCCGTTCCGCCGATATTTGAATCATGCCGCATCAGTGTAACCGAAACCACCCTTTACCCAAAACCCTTTAATCCTTCACCCATACTTATGAAATACGGAAACGTACGAAACATTAAAAAAGAGCTGTTGTCCGACAATTGGTATTCGTTGAACAAGGTCACTTTTGAATATCAACGTGAGGATGGTTCATGGGAAACCCAGATCCGGGAAGCCTATGATCGTGGAAACGGAGCGGTGATACTCTTATACAATAAGGAACAGGGTACCGTTGTGTTGACCCGGCAGTTTCGGATGCCCACCTATTTAAATGGGAACGACGACGGGATGATGATTGAGGCGTGCGCTGGGATTTTGGAGAAAGGAAACGCCGAGCAGACCATTCGGATGGAGGTCGAGGAAGAAACCGGATATAAAATCAAAGAGGTTCAAAAAGTGTTTGAATCGTATATGTCACCAGGATCAGTAACCGAAATTCTTCATTTTTTTATTGGTGCATACGAATCCCACATGAAAGTAAGTGAGGGTGGTGGTGCTGACGATGAGACTGAAAACATCGAAGTTTTGGAGATGACCTTTAGCGAAGCCCTACGGATGGTGAAAACAGGAGAAATAAAAGACGCAAAGACCATCATGCTGCTCCAATATGCCGAGATCAACGGATTATTTGATTAGTTTTTTTCATGAAGCTCCCTTAACACCCGAGCCATTTCTATACGGATTTGCGCGCTGGGAATGGTAAAGTGATTGTTCATAAAACTGAAGATGAACCATTTTCCGGATTTGGTCTTAAGAAAGCCACTAAGGTTATAATTGTTGCCCAAAGATCCTGATTTGGCGAATATATAAGGTTCTGTTTGCAAATTTTCCCATGTTGAGATAGTTCCAGTCTCATCCCACATCGGAAAAACATGGAATAAGCGCTCCTGATCAACCTCAATAAAAAGCTTTTGAAGCACCTGTACCATGGATTTGGGGGTAAACAAATTGTAGCGTGAAAGCCCTGATCCATCCACCCATCTGGGTTGGTGTTTCAAATCAAACAGCATATTCTCCGAAGCATAGGCAATGGTTTTTTTGGTGCCTAATGTATCAGAAAGGGTGGAAGAAGCTACCATCAGCAGTTGTTCTGCCAAAAAATTATCACTTTCGTGCATCATTTGGTGGTAAATTGAATCTGTGGGAACACCGTAAAGAATTTCCTTTTTTGATTGGGGAAATGAGTCAATGAGTGCCACTGTTTTTTCAAGAGCACTTTCAATCAATCTCTTGGTTAAAGCATCATTGGTGATGAATGGAATCTGAATTGTATCCTTTGTCGTTGGTTCAATATAAAAATGGTTGTCCAGCGCTTCCCGTCGCTTGGGCCTGTCGAGCGTCTCAACTTGATTCAGAAAAAGTGAAGGGGATACATTCAAACTATTTCCATTCGATAGTGTCACCACATTACCATACAGTGGGAGTGTACTTTTTTCCGGTGAGAAATAGGTATCATAATCTTCCCAGGCCCATCCGGGTCCGAACTTTTCTTCTTCTGAATTGTTGAGATATAATGCGACATGATTTCTTTTTTTCAGGAAGTTGACCGCAGTGCTGTCCTTAAAATAGGGATGAAGCCATGAGGGATCTCCGGTTCCCATAACAAAAATGGAATCGTTCCGCTCTATATACTTTAAGGTCGGAATGTATTCCGGAAGCATTTTTAACGAAGTATACAGTGTAAAGATTTTGACATTGCTTGCCGGAGTGAAATAGTGGTCACTCTTGGTATCGATAATTACTTTTCCTGTGATGGCATCGACCACCAACAATCCATGAAATGAATTTTCAAAAGGGGGTTGTGTTAACTTGGTTTCAAATCTGGAGATTTGCGTCGAGGAGCAGCTTAAAAGAAGGAAAAACCCTATAAACACTGATGCTGCCGAATATTTAACGCGTTGATTAGATGGAATGTACATTTCGTCGTTCGTCGAATTTAACACGAAATTATTCAATTTTTAACTGGCACAAGGTGCTTCGAAATCCGATTTTTTGTAATTTGCTAGGACAACCATAATCATATTTCTATGCCCAGAGCCATGTTAGATTACACCAAAACTATACTTCAGAAGGTTAGTTTTGATGCTAAACTATTTGCTAAAGAACTACAAAAAGCTGTTTCAAGGCTATTGCCAAGTGAATTAGAAGAACTCAAAATCTGGTTGCAGTATTTTATTTTGGATAAGCCAGAATTACAACCCACATTAGTACTGATCAAGTCATAGGAAGAGGCCACTTTATGTGGCCTTTTTTATTATAAATAAAAACCCTTCCCAAGGTTCCGCATTTAGTTTTTTGCAAGTGGGCTTATAATTTTCACATCCTGAAAGGCAATGGCTCCACGTACGATTCCGGAAATCACCTCTTTCAAGGCTTCCGTAATTTGTATTTTGAGTTCACTTTTATGGTATATCAAACTTATTTCGCGGGCTGGCGGAGGATTTTTAAAGGGACGTAAAAACGGGCTCTTTTTCTGATCTAGCTCTAAAGTGTTAAGGTAAGGTAACAAGGTCATTCCCATACCTTCATCCGCCAAACTGACCAGAGTTTCAAAACTACCACTCTCAATTTTAAACTGTTCTTGGTTCAAATTTTTTGGTGAGGTGCAAAGATTGATAACGCCATCCCTAAAGCAATGGCCATCTTGCAATAGCAAGATATCGTCCACATCCAAATCCTCTGTCGACAACTCCTTTTCGGAAGATAAGCGATGGTTTTTGGGAACGTAGCCCACGAACGGTTCGTAATAGAGAGGTCGTTCCTTTATAAATTCTATTTCCAATGGTGTTGCTGCGATTCCGGCGTCCAAGTGACCATCCAAAATATTGCGAATCAAGGTATTGGTGGATTGCTCCTTAATAATAAGGTTTACCTTGGGGTATTTTTTAATGAAGGTATTCAAAAACATAGGTAACAAGGTTGGCATTACTGTTGGGATAATGCCAATGGTATAATCCCCGCCAATGAAACCCTTATCCTGATCCACAATGTCCTTGATGCGTTCCGCTTCGGCAACAATATTTTTGGCTTGGGCCACAATTTTTTCCCCAACCTCCGTAATTGAAATGGGCTTCTTGCTACGATCGAAAATCA
The DNA here is from genome assembly GCA_028284725.1 of Allomuricauda sp. Lineage (GTDB taxonomy): Bacteria > Bacteroidota > Bacteroidia > Flavobacteriales > Flavobacteriaceae > Flagellimonas. The sequence goes on from JANQRD010000115.1 coordinate 3,902, forward strand.
GCACATCAAGTTCATCTTCAAGCTTTTGCACCTGCATGCTAAGGGTAGGCTGGGTTACATAACTTTTTTCAGCCGCAAGCGTAAAATTTTTGTGCTCTGCCACCGCCAAAACATACTGCAATTGGGTAATGGTCATACGGTATCATTTTATAACACAAGTATAGGTGAAAACTATATTAAAATAAAATAGTATTGCTATTAACTATGAATTTATTTTGGGCAAAAAAAACTCCCCGAAAAGGGGAGCTATGTTGGTTGGCTAAAAAATTAAAATCTAATATCAAAAGTCAAGTCTTCTTCACCAACTTCGAATTTAGCCGCTTCAAAATTTGGAGGCCCAAATGACATATCATTCCCAGACATTCCATAACTTTCTTTTGGCATGCCGTTCTCTTGATAATCCATGCGGTTGTTCTCATTTACATCGTGCATAGCCATTATCGCATAAGTCCCGGGAACTACATTTTCAAAAGTCAACGATACTTTACCATCTTCAATGGAGCTTTGGGTGTTTTGGATACCAGGACCCTTCATAAAGGTATCCGGGGTGTGAAGGCTGGCCACAACTTTTCCCTCGTCACTGGTTACGTTTTCGATGGATACCTCAATGGTAATTCCTGTTTTTTCTTGTGCCAAAGTAAGTAGGCTTGTAAATACAAATGTGAATGTTAGTGCTAAAGTTTTCATAGGATTTGTTTTAGATTATTTGATGCCCCAAAACTCTATCAAAAAGCTTTTTTCCAAAATTTCAATCAACTGAAATGTCATTTTTTGAGACTGAATTGTAACTCGATTTTTTCAGTACAATTCATCATACAAATTCCACAATTGGGTAGGGTCGATTGGTAGGTTTTGAAGTTCATCGGCATTTTTGCGCCATCAAACAACGAACAGTCATGCGAAACCTATACCTATCACTAACCACCTTACTGAGCTTCGTTCTTGGAACTGGACAAACCACAGTTTCGGGAGTTGTAACCGATGCTAAAAATAACCCCATCGTTGGCGCCAATGTCTATTTGGAGGGCGCATATGACGGAGCCTCTACTTCGGAGAGCGGAGCTTTCAGCTTTGAAACGACCGAAACGGGAACCCAGACTCTGGTGGTCTCCATGCTGTCTTATGACCCTCATTATGAAGTAGGTGATGTTTCCTATTTCAAGGATTTAAAAATAAACTTGCTGGAGTCAATCAATGCATTGACTGGTGTAACCTTGACCGCGGGCACTTTTGAAGCAGGTGATAATTCCAAGGTTTCCGTCCTAAAACCATTGGATATTGTAACCACTGCTGGGGCTGTTGGGGATTTTGTCGCAGCGCTTCAGACATTACCAGGTACGACCACCGTCAATGAAGATGGGCGATTGTTTGTTCGTGGGGGCTCGGCTGGGGAGACACAGGTTTTTATTGACGGACTTCGCGTTTTTCAACCTTTTAATGCCACAGCGAACAACATTCCCACGAGGGGACGTTTTTCTCCATTTCTTTTTAAGGGAATCACTTTTAGTACAGGGGGATATTCTGCTGAGTACGGTCAAGCACTTTCTAGTGTGTTACTATTAAATACCACAGATGTCCCTGGTCAGGAGAAAACGGATATTTCGGCGATGTCGGTGGGCGGCGGAGTGGGGCATACCAAAATTTGGGGAGATCAATCCCTGAGCCTGAACACTTCTTACATTAACCTAGCACCCTATGAGGCTTTGATACCCTCGACACAAGGGGTACGATGGAACAGTCCGTACGAATCCATTTCGGGTGAGGCGGTTTTTAGGAGCAAGGGCGCAAATAGCATGTTCAAATTATACACCGGATTCAATCATGCGAAACTCGATATTGAGCAAGAGGACATCAATTTTGATGATTTTGTGCGATTCAGTTTGGAGAACAACAATTTGTACTTTAATTCAACCTATAAGCACTATTTTGAAAATGATTGGAGCTTAACCTCGGGAGCAGCGATTTCCTGGGACACCAACACTATTGGATTACAACAAGATGATGTGGATACCAAAGAAACAGCGACACATTTTAAAGTCAAGGTGCGAAAAAATTTCAGTAGTCGATTTAATCTTAACATGGGCACTGAGTTTTTTATTACCAATTACGATGAGACTTTTATCGCCGAGGAAGGTGGTGTATTTGAAAACGACTTTGAGGATAGGTTGTGGGCAGGCTTTATGGAAACCGATATTTTCCTAAGCAATCAATTCGCAATGAAACTGGGGGCCAGGGGGGAACATAGTTCACTTTTGAACGACTTCACCATCTCACCCAGAGTTTCATTGGCCTACAAGCCAGGGGATAAGGGCCAGTTTTCAGTAGCCTATGGGGATTTCTATCAAAATCCACTTACGGAAGTCGTTAAGTTCGGTCAACCCGTGGCATCGGAAAAAACATCACATTACATTTTAAATTATCAATTTGTGGGCGATGGCAAAACCTTTAGGGTCGAAGCTTACTATAAGGATTACGATAGTTTGATCAAGTTCGACACAGAGCAGCCCCAATTCGATTCCACTTTCACAAATCTGGGTAGCGGTTATGCCACAGGGCTCGATGTTTTTTGGAGGGACAATAAAAGTATCGAGAATTTGGACTACTGGGTATCGTATTCCTATTTGGATACAGAACGGGACTATCGCAATTTTTCAGAACGGGCGACTCCAAATTTTGCACCGGAGCACAATCTATCAATAGTAACCAAATACTGGGTGGACAAATTACGCTCCCAAGTTGGGGTGTCCTATTCATTCGGTTCTGGTAGACCTTATGACAATCCCAATACACTGGAATTTTTAGTGGAAAAAACGAAGCCGTTCAACAACCTCAGCGTGAATTGGGCCTATTTAATCGACCAACAAAAAATTCTATATTTTTCTGTGAATAACGTATTGGGATTCAACAATATCAACAATTATCAATATGCTAACACGCCAAACGCAGATGGTGTTTTTGATAGAAGGGCCATTACACCAGCTGCGGACAGCTTCTTTTTTGTGGGCTTCTTTTGGACCATCAGCACAGATGGCAAGAGCAACCAACTGGACAATCTATAGCAATAGTCAGTTACTGTTGCATTTTTAGATAATAATCCGCCGAATGTTTTCCAGATCCATAGAACGTGAAAAACACACAAACCAACAGGGCAATGGTGGCCAAAATAAGATTGGTGGTATTCATTTCACCTAAAAAGTTAGCCAAAACAGCACCGATCAGAATGGGCAACTGTGCAAGAACCGCCCATCGTGTAAGCAGTCCGATAACTATTAAAAAACCACCTACAAAATGCGCTGGGGCAATGTAGTGCAATAGGATCATTCCGCCGGGCATTTCTTGGAAGGGTCTTACGATTTCAGCCATTTGTTCATGGTTGGTCATAAATTCCACTCCCTTTATGAAAAGAAAGACACCCAGGGCAACACGTACCAAATCGAGGGGGTAGTACGTATGGGCATTGGCCCATTTGTTTAAGTTTTTAACTCTTCCCATGGCTTTCGGATTTAAAAATGATGTATATAATATACTCATTTTAAACGGTATAAGAAAACCAGACTCAAAACATGCGGTTAAACAAAATGAAAGAGCACCTTGTTTGTCCCCTTAGTATATTTATAACAAATACGAATTTGCAGAGGAGGTATAAGAATTAACCTTCGGTTAAATCCAGTCCCATTTGAATATCACTACGTTCGTATGGCGATTTGGCTCCAACAATTTCTGCGAACCCCAGTTTTCGATAAAGGTTCAATGCAGGCAACAGTACCCTATTGCTTTCCAAGTAGAGACTTTTGGCTCCCAGTTCCCTGGCTTTGGCAATGATATGTTGTACCAATAATTTCCCAATACCCTTACCCTGGGCTTTGGGTGAAACCCCCATTTTGGCCAGTTCAAAATCGAATTCCTCACGGTCGGTCGGAATCAGGGCACATACGCCCACCGCTTCCCTGTTGAGAAGTGCCACCGCTATATACCCGCCTTTGTCAAGGATGTATTCTTTGGGATTGTTCA
>JANQRD010000121.1 GCA_028284725.1 Allomuricauda sp.
ACTTTTTTTCACCTACACCATCAAACTTCCCCATTCAAAATTCACTGTACATGGTTATGATCCAAGAGGAAGCTATTATTTAAAGGATTGGTACTTAACTCCATCAGTATACGATAAAGAATGGAAACTATATGATAATATGAACTTGGATGACCTCTTTACCGATGTCACCAATACCACCATAAATTTAACCTTTCCGGAAAAGCTTCACGTCACCACAAATTTCAATACCAATCCGGCCACAAATTTTCCGGGTGGTCAGCACATACAAATTAATGGAATCAATAGAAAAAATTGTGAAATCATCCTGAGTCTAGATGAAAGGTTCAGAAAACATGTAACCCGTTTTCTTACCGTCACTACCGACTTGGAATCCGGTAAATACGACGATATCTCACAAGGTATTTCCATTCATAAGGTTACACGTTTTCTTTCGGAAAATCTTGGTGCTTACCCACATAACAATCTATTGGTAAGTGAAATTGACTACAACCGTACCCCCCTCTATGGACTCAATCAGTTACCGTCCTTCATTAGGCCATATGAAGAACAGTTTCAATTTGAAATGAAGTTTCTGAAAACAGCACTTCACAGTTTTTTAAAGGAGACCCTTTTTTTAGATCCAAGAAAGGAGCGCTGGGTAAGTGATGCCATCGGAAATTATCTTATGATCAAGTATGTGGAGCAGAATTATCCCAAGCAAAAACTGGTAGGTAAGCTCTCCAGGCTTTGGGGTTTTAGAAGTTTCCACATGGCCCAGATGGACTTTAATGAGCAATACGCACTACTGAGCATGCTTTCAGCTAGGAAGAACATAGATCAAGCACTTACAACCCCAAACGATTCCTTGATAAAATTCAATGAAAAAATAGCAAACAGCTACAAGGCCGGATTGGGGATGTCCTATCTGTCCGAGTATTTGGGGGGGCAAAAGATTGATAGTAGCATTACATCTTTTTATGCACGGCATAGTTTGAACCCAAAGGTAACTGCAAAGGATTTCAGGAAGGAGATTGAAAGCTTTTCGGATAAGGAAATCGACTGGTTCTTCGATGAATATGTATCCACACGAAAAAAGATTGACTACAAAATCAAAAAAATCGAGAAAACAGAGGATTCCATTACCCTTGTGTTGAAAAACAAAAGAGGTACCAAAGTGCCCATTTCCCTTTTTGGACTCAAGAAAGATTCCGTGGTATCCCACTATTGGTTAGCCGGCATTGATACTTCAAGGGTTTTCACCATCCCCAGAAACGGTGAAGATCGCTTGGTGCTCAATTATGACCAAAAAATCCCGGAATTTAATCAACGGGACAATTGGAAAACACTTAACGGATTCTTCGCCAGTAACAAAAAATTGAAGTTCCAATTTTTCAAGGACACCGAAGACCCATATTACAACCAAGTGTTTTATGTTCCCATTGTCAATTTTAATGTATACGATGGTGTGACTCCCGGAATGCGTATCTACAATAAGACATTTCTGGAAAGGCCTTTCCAATATGACATTGCCCCGACCTACTCATTTTTGGAAAAGACCCTTGTGGGCAAAGCCAGTTTCCGCTATAGAAAATATCATGGTAAAAGTGGACTTTTCGTGTCCAATTATTCATTTTCAGGATCCACGTCGCACTTTCAGGTCAATTCCCGTTTTTCTACACTCACGCCAGCGGTCAGCTTTGGATGGCGACCCGATAATCTTATATCCAACCGAAGACAGTTCCTACTTTTTAGGTGGGTGAACGTTTTTAGAAATATTGATGAGAACATTATTGACCAAATAGACACTGATCCCGATTATAGTGTTTTAAACTTAAGGTTTCAAGATATCGATAATGATATTATCAACTACAGTTCCTGGTTTCTGGATGCCCAGCATGCAAGCGACTTTACCAAATTGTCGTTTGAGTTGGAATATAGAAAGCTCTTTGAAAGCAATAGACAGCTAAACTTGAGATTCTACGCTGGAAAGTTCCTCCGTAACAAAACCGATTCTAACTTTTTTAGTTTTGCATTGGATCGACCTACCGATTACTTGTTCGACCTCCCCTATTTGGGGCGCTCGGAAGATTCGGGTCTGTACAGCCAGCAGATTATTATTGCAGAGGGAGGTTTCAAATCCAGATTGGATAACCCCTTCGCCAACGATTGGATGGCCACTGCTAACGCCAGCACCAATATTTGGCGCTGGATCGAAGCATATGGTGATATCGGTTTTATCCGAAATAAAAATGAGGATGCGCGATTCGTATACGACTCAGGGATTCGACTAAATCTCGTTACGGATTACTTCGAGCTTTACTTTCCAGTCTATTCGAACCTCGGATGGGAAATTGCCGAAAGGGACTATGGAGAACGGATTCGTTTTGTGGTCACCATTAGCCCTAGAACGCTCATAGGCCTCTTCACGCGAAAGTGGTTCTGATTTGCTTTTTTATCAAAAAAGAAGGTGTTTTTTATAGGTTGATTTAAAAATTTGTGCAAAAATTTACTTTTTGTTATCAAATTATCAACATATTAACAACTCTTGCCCTTGTCGGAATCGAGAGGGTTTTGTACTTTTGCAGAAATCCTACGTAGCCCATGAAGCCCGATTCCAGTACAAGCAACGACATTTCTTTTGATGACTTTCAATCCCAGATTTTAAAGGATTATCAAGTCGCCGTAACGAGTAGGGAATGTAGTCTTTTAGGAAGACGGGAGGTACTCTCCGGAAAAGCTAAATTTGGCATTTTTGGAGATGGGAAGGAATTGCCACAATTAGCCATGGCCCGCGCCTTTCAAGATGGGGATTTTAGAAGTGGCTATTATCGTGACCAAACATTTATGATGTCTTTGGGTTACTTGAATCCCAAGGAATTTTTCCACGGTCTCTATGCCACAACGGATTTAGAGAAAGAGCCCATGAGTGCCGGAAGGCAGATGGGAGGGCATTTTGTGACCCATAGCTTGAACGAGGATGGCACTTGGAAGGATTTGACAAAACAAAAAAACAGTAGTGCCGACATTTCCTGTACCGCAGGTCAAATGCCAAGATTGCTAGGTTTGGCGCAAGCTTCCAAAATATATCGCAACCAAGAAGGCCTAGATCAGACAAACTTCTCCAACAATGGCAATGAAGTCGCGTGGGGTACCATAGGCAATGCCAGTACCAGTGAAGGCCACTTTTTTGAGACTTTGAATGCTGCCGGGGTAATGCAAGTCCCAATGATTATGTGCGTTTGGGATGATGATTATGGCATCTCGGTGCCAGCCGAGTTCCACACTACAAAAGGAGACATTTCCGAAGCTTTAAAAGGACTCCAACGGGATGAGGAGAACGAAGGTTATGAAATCTTAAAAGTGAAGGGGTGGGACTATACAGCACTCATTCACACTTTCGAAAATGCATCTGACATTGCCCGGGAAAACCATATTCCAGTGTTGATTCACGTGACAGAACTCACCCAACCCCAGGGACATTCCACTTCTGGGTCGCACGAGCGTTATAAATCAGAGGAACGACTGGAATGGGAACGCGAAAATGATTGCAATAAGCGATTTCGGGAATGGATCATTGAAAATGGGATTTCCACCGAAGAGGAACTCAAGAGCATGGAAAGGGAAATCAAGCAGCAGGTACGGGTGGCAAAAAAGGAGGCTTGGTCAGAGTTTCTGAAACCACACCTTGATGCCAAAAAACAGCTCGTCCGACTTCTTGAAAACGCTTCTGAAAAAAGTCCAAACAGGGCATTCATTACCAAAGTTAAAAACGACCTGATTGCAGTTGAGGAGCCTTTAAAAAAAGATTTGGCTGCTAAATCGAGGAATGCACTACGCTATCTTTTGGGTGAAACTACGCCTGAAAGAAGCGCGTTACAAAACTGGATCAATGCCTTTTTGAAAGAAACCCAGCCCAAGTACAGTTCCCATCTATACAATGAATTACCGAACAAGGTAACGGAAGTTGAATCGCTTGCTCCTATTTATGACCCAAATAGTGAGGAAGTCGATGGTCGAATCATTTTGCGGGACAATTTCGATGCCCTTTTTGAAAAATATCCCAACACCATGGTCTTTGGTGAAGATACTGGAAACATTGGTGATGTCAATCAAGGACTTGAAGGGTTACAGAAAAAATACGGCAATCTCCGCGTAGCGGACACAGGGATTCGTGAGACCACAATCATTGGTCAGGGCATAGGACTAGCACTTAGAGGCCTTAGACCTATAGCTGAAATTCAATACCTGGATTACATCCTTTATGGATTACAAACATTGAGCGACGACTTGGCCACTTTGATGTACCGCACCGTAGGTAAACAAAAAGCTCCGCTTATTGTGCGAACAAGAGGGCATCGGTTGGAAGGTATTTGGCATTCAGGATCTCCCATGGGGGGATTGATTCATTTATTGAGGGGAATGCACATACTGGTGCCAAGAAACATGACTCAAGCCGCTGGGTTTTACAATACGCTGATGAAAAGTGATGAACCCGCTCTTGTTGTGGAAAGCCTGAACGGATATCGTCTAAAAGAAAAAAAACCTTCCAATCTCGGTGAGTTTTGTACCCCGATCGGAAAAGTGGAAACGCTGAAGGAAGGAAGTGATATCACATTGCTTTCCTATGGCTCTACCTTAAGAATTGTTGAAAAAGTAGCCCAAGAGCTGTTGGAAGTAGGTATTGATGCCGAAGTCATTGATGCGCAGTCTCTCCTACCCTTCGATCTTGACCATGATGTTTTGGAAAGCCTGAAAAAGACCAATCGGTTGCTTATTATTGATGAGGATGTTCCCGGAGGTTGTTCGGCCTATTTACTGCAAGAAATTCTTGAAAAGCAAAATGGGTATCGTTATCTCGACAGCGCTCCGCAAACGCTTACCTCAAAAGCGCATAGACCGGCATACGCCTCTGATGGGGATTACTTCTCCAAACCAAATGCTGAGGATATTTTTGAAAAGGTCTACGAAATTATGCGAGAAGCGGATCCAAATTCTTATCCCAGTTTAAGATAGGTTTAGGTCAATAACATTTTAGTTTAAAAAATACTTTAGACAGGTCAAACGAACTTGGCTTTTCACAAATAAATGTTGTGTCCATTGAAACATTATTTATACTTTCACGCAACAAAAAATCCCCCAAATGAAAAATACGCTTTTAATCCACCTGGGACTTGCACTTCTGAGAATTGTCCCATCCGCATTTATGCTCACACATGGATTTCCCAAACTACAAAAACTGATCAGCGGCAATACCGAATTCCCCAACCCTTTGGGAATTGGACAAGCCCCTAGCCTATTTTTGGCTGTAATCGGGGAATTTCTTTGCCCAATTTTAATTATTATCGGTTTTAAAACCCGCTGGGCTATCCTTCCAACTGCTGCGGTAATGTTTGTTGCGGCATTCGTCGTTCACGGTGCGGATCCTTTCGGTCGAAAAGAATTGGCCTTGGTGTATCTTACCATTTTCTTGGTCATCTTTC
>JANQRD010000125.1 GCA_028284725.1 Allomuricauda sp.
GGGTGACTTCAATGACGAGCCATATGACCGCAGTGTACTGGAAGAGCTACAAGCTTCCAAGGGATACGACAAGATTGAAGAAAACCTTAAAAAAAGTAGTGGTAGGAACCATACGCCCAGTGTATCTTCCTATCTTCGAAAACAGGCTTATCTGTTCAATTGCTCATGGTTGGTCGGTAGTCGTCCCGACACAGGGTCGTATTATTTCTCAGGATCAACCAATACTATGAACATGTTGGACCAGATTATTATTTCTCGAGGGCTTTTGTATGGAGAAAGTGGTCTAAGAATCAGTCAAAATGCAAATAATGAACCGAATTTTGAAATCTATTCCCCCTCGCAAATGCGGACTTCTTCCAACAATGTTCGCCCCAAACGTTTCCAGTTTCGAAAAAATGATGATGGAACTTTTTGGAACAACAATGGGTTTAGTGACCATTTTCCAGTAATTGCCTCTATCGATGTGCTCTAAACTTTTAAAGGTTTAGGTAGCTATTTCTTGGATCACCAATCGTTTGAGTTCTTCTTCCAAGGTAAAATCTGGAAAAGGCTCGTTAGCTTGTCGGTACCAATAGCCAGCATTCCAATCGTCTCCCTCCTTTCTATGCAAATAAGCATGGATTCTGCTCCCCATTGGCGTTGGTAGGTCTTGGGCAATTTCGTGTGAAGCATTCCAGTCACCTTTGGCATCCCACCACAAAGCCTTTAAAGCCAAAGACCAATCATCAGGTGGCAATTTTCCATCCAAAGACTTTAAAAATTCTTCAAAGCCCTTTGGAATCATTTTTCTACTTTTTCCAAAAACTCCTGCTCTGAAATTATTGGCACTCCCAAGCTTTCGGCTTTGGTTTTTTTACTCGGCCCCATATTGGCCCCCGCCACCAAAAAGGAGGTTTTAGAGGAAATTGAGGAGGACACCTTGCCCCCATTGTCCTCGATGAGTTTTTTCAATTCTGTTCTCCCCAACGATTCAAACACACCTGAAACCACAAAGGTTTGTCCCTTTAATTTTTCAGATTGATTTTCCAACTGTTCTTCGGAAAGTGAAAACCGTAATCCATAGGATTTAAGTCTTTCCACAATTTCTACATTGGTCGGATTTTCAAAAAATTGAACCACACTTTCGGCAATGCGCCCACCGATTTCATCGACGGCCACCAACTCCTCTTCTGAAGCAACCATTAAGGCATCGATATTTTTATAGGCCTTGGCCAGTTTTTTGGCTACCGTTTCTCCCACATAACGAATGCCCAAAGCGAACAAAACCCTTTCAAAGGGTATGGCTTTGGATGCGGCAACACCATTGACCAGATTTTCAGCGGACTTTTCTGCCATACGCTCCAAAGGCATCACCTGCTCTTTCGTTAAGGTGTAGAGGTCGGCATAGTTAGCAATTAAACCTTCTTTGAACAGCAATTCCACCGTTTCACTTCCCATACCTTCAATATCCATCGCCTTACGGGATATAAAATGCTGGATTCGACCCGTAATTTGGGGCGGGCATCCCGTATCATTGGGACAAAAATGCTGGGCTTCACCCTCTTTTCGAATCAATACAGTGCCGCATTCCGGGCAATGTTCAATATACTTTGTGGGAACGGAATCTGCAGGACGCTTTGTAAAATCCACCGCAATGATTTTTGGGATAATCTCGCCACCCTTCTCCACAAAAACAGTATCTCCTTCCCGAATGTCGAGTTTTTCAATCTGATCGGCATTGTGCAAGGAAGCCCGCTTCACCGTTGTTCCCGCCAACAGTACCGGCTCCAAATTGGCCACAGGGGTAATGGCCCCGGTTCGACCCACTTGATACGTAATCTCATTCAAAACCGTGGAGACCTGCTCCGCCTTGAACTTATAAGCCATTGCCCACCGTGGGGCTTTGGCCGTATAGCCCAATTCTTCTTGATGTCGTAAACTGTTGACCTTGATTACCACACCATCAGTCTCGTATGGTAAACCATGGCGATGTATGTCCCAATGCTCCACAAATTGCATTACCTCATCTGTGGTTTTGCACAACTTCGCAACTGTGGGCACCTTAAAACCCCAAGCGCGGGCCTTTCCCAAAACCTCAAACTGAGAGGTGATTCCAAGATTACGCCCTGCCACACTGTACAGCAAACATTCCAATGGGCGTTGCGCCACCAAAGCACTATCCTGTAATTTTAAACTCCCAGAAGCCGTATTTCTTGGATTCATATAGGGTTCTTCTCCATTGGCAATGCGCTCTTGGTTCATTTTTGCAAACCCTTCCAAGGTCAAAATAATCTCTCCCCTAATATCAAATTTTGGAGGGTAATCCCCTGTCAATTGTAAAGGAACGGATTTGATTGTCTTAATGTTTGTGGTAACATCATCACCTTGAAAGCCATCTCCTCGAGTCACAGCCTTTACCAATCTTCCTTCCTCATAAGTTAAGCTTATGGAAGCACCATCGTATTTCAATTCGCAGGTAAATTCAACCTCCACGTCGCCTAAAATCCGTTGGATGCGTTTTTCCCAGTCCTCAAGATCTTCTTTGGAATATGAATTGTCCAACGAATACATACGGTGTTCGTGCTGGATCGTCTCAAAGTTTTTGGTCACCTCCCCTCCCACACGAAGTGTTGGTGACGTGGCATCATAGAACTCGGGGTGGGCTTCTTCCAGTTTTTGGAGCTCCTTTAATTTGATATCAAACTCATAGTCCGAAATGGTAGGATTGTCCAGTACATAGTAGTTGTAATTATGCTTCCGAAGTTCATCCCTGAGGGATGTAATCTTTTGCTCGGTGTTCATCGTTTGTTGGCTTTTAGCATTCTATCATTCCCAAAAAGGTCCTTGCGAAGTTCAATATCCAAAAAATTATGCGCTTCTAAAAGTGCTCTGGTTTCTTTCCCTAAATATTGATTGATCTCCAGATAAAGAGTACCACCAGCAACTAACTGATTCTTTGCAAATTCAACAATGGTTTTGTAAAACAGCAACGGATTGTCATCGGGAACAAATAAGGCTTGGGAAGGTTCAAATTGTTTCACATTATTTTTCATTTCCTCTTTTTCCAATTCCCTAACATAGGGCGGATTGGAAATAATGATATCAAACTCTTCTTTGATGTCACCTTCCAAAATGTCCTCATGAATAAAACGAACTTCGACATTATTTGATTGGGCATTCTCTTGTGCCACTTTCAGTGCCTCTTCTGAGATGTCCAGCGCACAAACCGCTGCTTCAGGAAGGTGCTTTGCCAAGGTGATGGCAATGCACCCGCTCCCAGTACCGATATCCAAAACTTTTAGGTCTTGACTACTCCCAACCTGACAATCTGAAATGACCCATCGAACCAATTCTTCGGTCTCAGGCCTCGGGATAAGTACATGTTCATTCACCTTAAATTCCATATCCATGAAATGGGAAACCCCTAAAATGTATTGTATGGGTTTCTCCAATTTTAACTGGGCAAGTGTTTCAAACAAAGGTTGCTCTTCTTCTTTGGAAACCATTAAGTTAGGCTGAAGGACCATGACAAACTTTTCCAATCCTAAAAAATGTGTGATGACTTCATAAAAAAATGCATCGATCTCCTCTTGGGGATAGATGCCTTCCAATTCTTGATGATAAATAGTTTTGATTTCCTTGAGTAGCACCTTATAGTTCTTTCAACATCCAAACAGGACAGGAATAGTGGCCCGTGTCGCCCAAAGGTTCGTCCAAGTAGTCAAAGCCATTTCTTTTGTAAAGTTCCTGGGCGGCTTTCATATAGGGCATGGTCTCTAAGTAGCACTGTGCATAACCAAACTCTTTGGCTTTTTCCAGGCAAGTGGTAATCAACAGCTTCCCCAGTCCCCTACCTCTAGTCTCCGATAGGAGATACATTTTT
>JANQRD010000135.1 GCA_028284725.1 Allomuricauda sp.
GGAAAGGGCCGAATGGAACTACAAAACCTCTGTGGGTGTCGCCCGTGAACTTAAAGACCTCAGGTTGCCCGAAATCTTTATTGAGGGTGGGGACCAAAAGCAAAATGAGGGCAACTTACTTCAATCGCTCATTGGTGCCGAACTCGCCAAGAAAATGATTGAAAAAAATACCAATAAATAGTTCAAAAGAAAACCCGGTCTATGACCGGGTTTTTATATTTAAGGAAAAACTTCTTAATCTTCCTCTCCTATTTTTTGTAAAAAAGCGATGTCTTCCTCGACCGTTAGCAGTAGCAAACTGGTAGCGGTACAAAAAACCGGACTGGTGATACAATGGTGCCCATTCCAACTGCCATCCTTATTCTGAATCTTTAAAATGCGTCCGCTCATATTGTCGTACCAATTCTTCCAATCCTTGTCCTTACTCACCAACAAAGACTCCCCGGTTTGCAGGTAGCTTAAAAACTCTTCCCCACCATTGTTTCCAAAACCGTCCAACACTTCATCTCGCTGCGCCGTTTGCTTCGCAGATTCATAGACTTTGTAAGCCGTTCCGTATTTTTTGGCATCCCCACTGGTATATCCTATTTCCTCAAGGGTTTCGGCACTGACAGGGGCGTTAGCCGCTATTTTGCCCTCAGCCTTTGCTTTGTTTATATCCGCTTTTACCTTCCGCGCTTCTTTAGCACTGGCCCTTACACTTCCACTAACCGAATAAAGCATGATTCCCGCTCCATCAGCAGTTTTCACCGAACCATCCTCTTCGTTGTAATTATCCTTTTGATATTTTTTGGATCGTTCCAAAACATCATTGTCCACCACCGCTCCAACAGCTTGAGCAGACTCTAATGCGCTATTCGCCATTCCACTTTGTAGAACTCCGGCCCAACCAGCTCCTTTTTGTTTTCCATAGGTATCTGTACCCTCCTGAATGCGGGCTACACAGATATCCAAACAACGGACAATTCTCTTTCGATCCATACCCACCAAATCCCTGTCCAAGACATTGGAAAGAAACTGCGCTGCCAAAACAGCATCGATGTTTTCCCCCAACTTCGTTTGTATTTGGGTGTTTCTGACCTCAGTGATATAAGGGCTATTATTTTCCGTGCTTTCTATGGTTTCCAACAAATAATCCAATGCTTTTTTAAGGTTTTGGGCATGAATTCCCTTTTTAAGGGTTGTACCACTTCTAAGCAAAGCCATACCAACCATAGCTGTTGTTGCCGGATCTGCCTTAACGGCATGGGGATCTCTGATATGCTGTGCCGAATGGCTACCAGCGCCGTAACCACCACTGGGCAATTGTGCTTTTGAAAGCCATTGAAGACCATCACGAACCGACAATTGTATATTTTCATCAGATTTGTATTGGTTAAAACCCCTGGACGATTGCTCACCCATCATGGTCATAAATACGCAACCTTTCTCTGGTTGTAAAGTTCTTTCTGGCTTGGCAGCAGTCAATAAGCTATAGATTCCTATAACAGCTATTGCCAAAGCGGGTACTAGGAGAAATTGCAATTTTTTCTTCATCGTTGAAAATTTTTAGATTTTTCATGAAACTAGTCCTTATGCCTGTAGCAAAAAATCAGGATTTAGGCAGATGTGTTTGTCAATGAGCGTTACCAGGATTTTGTTGAGGGAGGTTGATTTTTGAAGTTTTTTATAAAAATTTTAGCAGTTCCATTATTATCCAACTTTCCTGTTTAATTACTTACATTTATAACAAATCAAACTTAAAATGACAAAAAAACTAACAATTGTTCTTCTTGCAGTAAGTATCTCATACTCGTGTAAAGAAGCATCCAAAAAAACAGAAGACGCTAACATTAGTGCGGAATTTGCAACCCTTTTGGACAATTATTACGAAGATGGACTGAAACTTACCCCCCTCTACGCTACGATGGCAGGGGACCATCGTTACGACAATATCTTCACCGATTTATTGTCTGATGAACACATTGCAAAGACCAAATCACATTATGAAAACTACAAAAATAGACTTGCTGACTTTCCAGATGATCAACTTACGGAGAGCGAGCAAATGAGCAAGGCCATTTTGGAGTGGCAGTGCGATATCAACCTTAATGAATTTAATTACAACGCCAATCTTACCCCAATTGATCAAATGTGGTCCCCTAACCTATTTATGGGCCAGCTGGCAAGCGGTGCAAGTGCACAACCCTTCAATACAGTCGAGGATTACCAAAATTGGGTAAAACGGGTTGATGGGTATTTGCAATGGATGAATACCGCGGAGGAGCGCATGCGAGAAGGAATGCAAAAAGGTCATGTGCTTCCAAAATCATTGATTAAAAAGGTGTTGCCACAACTCGAGTCCCTTACGGCCAAAGATTTGGACAAACACTTGTTTTATCAGCCCATCAAAAAACTTCCGGACAGTTTTTCTGAGGTAGAGAAAGCTACTCTTACCTCTACTTACAAGAGTATGGTCACAGATAAAATCATCCCGGCCTATGAAAAACTCCATGCCTTTATGAGCAGTGAATACCTTGAAGCGGGACGAGAATCAAGTGGGATCCAGGGCGAACCTGATGGAGATGCTTATTATGCCCATCAAATTAAAAAGTACACCACAACGAATATGACCGCAGCGGAAATTCATGAATTGGGATTGAGCGAGGTGGCCAGGATTCGTTCTGAAATGGAAAAAATTAAAGCGCAGGTCGGCTTTGAGGGGGATTTGAAAGCCTTTTTCGACTACGTTAGAAGCAATAAAGAGCTTATGCCCTATACGGAGCCCCAACAGGTTATTGATAACTTCAATGCCATCCATGACCGAATGAAGCCCCAAATCGAAAAGTTGTTCGATGTGAAACCAAAAACCCCTTTTGAGGTGCGCAGAACTGAGGCTTTCCGAGAAAAATCGGCCAGTGCGGAATACAACCCCGGTTCGTTGGATGGTACACGCCCCGGTATTTTTTATACTCCCATCCCCGATGTTACAAAATACAATGTATACTCTGATGAATCCCTTTTTCTGCATGAAGCCATACCTGGACACCACTATCAAATCTCATTGACCCAGGAAAGTGAAGAGCTTCCCAAATTCAGAAAAACCCTTTGGTACAGTGGCTATGGTGAAGGCTGGGCACTTTACTGTGAGTCGTTGGGCACCGAACTTGGCCTATATACCGACCCTTATCAGTTATTTGGCATGTTGGGTGCAGAAATGCATCGAGCGGTGCGATTGGTAGTGGATACAGGACTCCATTCGAAAGGATGGACACGCGAGCAGGCCATTCAATATTCCTTGGACAATGAAGCTGAGTCCGAGGCTTCCATCATTTCGGAAATTGAACGGTATATGGCGAACCCAGGACAGGCTTTATCCTATAAAATTGGACAACTGAAAATACGGGAGCTCCGTTCGAAAGCTGAGACCGCACTAGGGGCGAATTTTGACATACGAGAATTTCATAATCAGGTTTTGGAAACTGGCTGCGTCCCCTTGGCGCTTCTGGAAGCTAAAATCGACAATTGGATCGGGGAAAACAGTTAACATAAAAAGGGTCGGTTATCCGGCCCTTTTCCTTTTGCATAAATAGCAATTCAACGGTTTCCCACATCTTGCCTATCTTTGTGATAGCCAACACATCGTGTTATGTTCTATAAAGTTTTAGCCAAAATCAATAAGGCGATTCTTCCGTCTTACTCCAAAAAAGGGCTCGACCTTTCCAAAGCAAACAAATTGCAATTGGCCATTATTGGATGGCGCTATTATGTCACTACAAAAGCTTTGGACTAATATTCGAGCAGTGCCTTTATTTGATAGCCGTTAAGTTTACTGGCACCATTCAGGAAAGTAAGCTCAATCAAAAAATTACATTGTACCACTTCCCCTCCCAATTTTTCGACCAATTTACAGACAGCACTTGCGGTGCCGCCAGTCGCAAGCACATCATCGTGTACCAGTACCTTTTCCCCTTTTTGAATGGAATCTGTATGGATTTCAAGAATGTCCACCCCATATTCCAATTCATAGGATTCGGAAATGGTATCATAAGGTAATTTCCCTTTTTTACGCACAGGAACAAAACCGGCTTTCAGCTTGGAAGCTATTAACGGTGCAAAAATGAAACCTCGGCTGTCCACCCCAACAACTTTGTCAACTTTGTGTCCATCCACAAAATCACAAAGGGTGTCGCATGCTTTTTGAAGCACTTCGGGTTTCTTTAAGAGTGGGGTTATATCCTTAAAAACCACTCCAGGTTTTGGAAAGTCTTGAATGTCGCGAATGTAGGGTTCGAAGTCCATTATTTTTGGTGATGAGGTTTTGTCGTAAATTTAAAAAGAAATATATTTGCAGCCCTTAATATTTAGGCCTCCTAGCTCAACTGAATAGAGCACTTGATTACGGCTCAAGAGGTTGCAGGTTTGAATCCTGCGGAGGTCGCTATAATCGAAGTTTGAATCCGAGAAGGTTCTGTTACAGAACTTCAAATAAACCTAAAAACCTGTAAATCCTATGATTGGCAG
>JANQRD010000142.1 GCA_028284725.1 Allomuricauda sp.
CCATTTCCATCGAAGATCCTACCTCGCATGCCTATCTTCGAATCGGGAGGTGCCATGAGAAATTGGGGAACAACGATTTGGCCAAATATTACTACTACAACACCGTGCACGAGGATCCCCTGCTCGACAAGGGTTGGTTGGCCATCACCGATTTCCATTTTAAGATGGAGAATTACGAAAAGGCACTGTTTTACATCAACAAAGCGATCAATATCGATGGGGAAAACCCGCAGTACTGGAAGAAGTGTGCGAAAACCTACCTTGCCCTAAATAATTTCGATGAAGCGGACTTTGCCTTCAAGCAGTCGGTAGATCTTGGAAACTATGAGCATGATACTTGGGAAAATTGGGCTGAAGCGCTAAAAAATACTGGCGATTTTGATTCTTCAATCCAGGTATTGGTGCAAGGGCTGGAGTTTTATCCTGAAAGTGCAGAGCTTATGTACAAATTGGCCGGAGTTCACCTCAAAAATGAACAGATTTTGAGTGCAAAGGAAAAATTGGAAGGCGCTATGCAACTCGATATTGACAAAATACAGTTGTTCAAGGAAGAATTTCCTGAATTCAGTAAAATCCCTTGGGTGCAAACTTTGGTTTCCGAAAAAAAGAAGGCCTCAACCTAATTTTGGGTCATACCCCTACTCCATGAAAGTACGCAAAGGAATCGATTATGCGTTCATTACGCTAAAAGGCATGGCCATGGGCGCTGCCGATGTGGTACCAGGAGTGTCTGGTGGCACTATTGCTTTTATATCCGGAATCTATGAGGAGCTTATCACCTCGATCAACAACATCGATCTTTCACTTTTCAAGGTGTTACGCAAGGAGGGTTTAAAGGCGTTTTGGCAGAAACTGAACGGTAATTTTTTACTGGCACTTTTTCTGGGCATCTTTATCAGTGTGCTTTCCTTGGCCAAGTTTTTAAGCTGGCTGCTCGAAAACCATCCCGTTCTATTGTGGTCATTTTTCTTTGGACTTGTGTTGGCCAGTATCTTTTTTGTGGGGAAGGAAATCACCAAATGGAGTGCTGGGACTGTTATAGTTTTTCTGCTCGGAGCCATTTTGGCCTATTTTATAACGGAACTGCCCCCCAATGAAAACATCGACAGTCTCCCCTACCTCTTTTTATCGGGGGCATTGGCGGTCTGTGCCATGATTCTGCCCGGGATTTCAGGAGCGTTCATCTTGGTGTTGTTGGGCTCGTACAAGACGATTTTGGATGCAGTGCACGAGCGGGACATTAAAATTGTGATAACAGTGGCCGTGGGTGCCATTTTCGGATTGTTGAGCTTCGCCCGATTATTGAAATGGATGTTCAAAAACTACAAAAACATTACTTTGGCATTGCTTACCGGTTTCATTTTGGGGTCATTGAACAAAATATGGCCCTGGAAAAAGGTGCTGGCGACCAAAACATTCGGGGACAAAACGATAGTGATGGACGATGTAAACGTTTGGCCCTCAGCCTTCGAAGGGGACAACCAGCTAATACTTGCCATAATCTTAGCAGTGATAGGTTTTTCGCTTATTTTTATCTTGGAAAGACTGGCTTCCAAAAAGTAGAAAAACTTATCAAAACATGTATCAACCTAGAACCTTTCTGGATAAATTCTTTTTGGTGATAAAAGGGTTGTGCATGGGCGCCGCAAACAAGGTACCGGGTGTTTCCGGAGGCATTGTGGCTTTCGTGGGCGGTTTCTATGAGGAATTCATCTACTCGCTGCAGAAGGTCAATACCAAAGCCTTCAAACTCCTTTTCAATGGTCGATTCAAAAGCTTTTATCGCTACACGAACGGTCAGTTTCTGATCCTGCTCATCATGGGAATGCTTATCAGCTATTTTAGTGTTTCCCGGGTGCTCGATTATTTTTTGGAGCAAAAGGAACTCTTCGTATGGGCCGCTTTTTTTGGAATGATTTTGGGATCCATCCATTACATTTCCAAGGATTTTGATCATTGGAACAAACGTACCGTCCCTGCTGGGATCATTGGGCTGGTGGTAGGCATATCCATAAGCTTTCTAAGTCCAGCTACGGAAAATGACAACCTTATCTTTATTTTCTTCTGTGGTATCATCAGTGTTTCGGGAATGACCCTTCCAGGGCTATCCGGTTCGTTCATATTGATTTTACTGGGAAATTATGTCTTGCTGTTGGTGGATTCCGTCAATGCCCTTTATGATACTTTTTCTGAAGTGTTCACGGGTGATTTCAGCTTTTTGAAAAGTCCCAAACGTATGAATACCCTAAAAATCTTGGCGGTGTTCACTTTGGGTTCTGCGACGGGCTTGGTCACCTTTTCGCATCTTTTGAGCTATGTGCTCAAACGGTACAAAGCTACGACCACGGCGGTTATCTTGGGATTTATAACGGGATCCTTGGGGGTCTTGTGGCCTTGGAAAAGAACAATTTTTAAGTTGGATGAAGCTGGAAACACGCTGTTGGATTCCAACGGTGATAAGATTGTCCTGAATTACAGACGCTATCTTCCCAACTTGACCGATTGGGATACATGGGGCGCCGTATTTTTTATTGTGTTGGGAATTTTGGTACTATTACTTTTGGACTGGTATGGAAAAAACAGAAAAGAAAGAGAACAAGTACGGACTGCTGGGTAAGGATATCTCCTATTCTTTTTCACGAGGTTATTTTATGGAAAAGTTTAAGGATCTAGGCCTGACCGATCACGTCTATGAAAACTATGACATTCCTGAAATTGAAGCTTTTGAAACTGTTTTGGCCAAAAATGACCTCAAAGGCCTTAATGTGACCATTCCCTATAAAGAACAGGTAATCCCATACCTCACGGAGCTGGATCCTGTTGCGGAACAAATCGGGGCGGTCAACACCATCCAATTCAAAAAAAACAAAACAAAAGGATTTAACACAGATGCCTACGGGTTTCGTAAATCGCTGGAACCCTTTTTGCAATCGCACCATACCAAAGCACTTATTTTAGGTACTGGAGGCGCCTCAAAGGCCATTCGTTATGTGTTGCAAGATTTGGGCATTGCCCACACTTATATTTCCCGAAAAAAAACGGATGATCAACTTACTTATCAGGAACTGAGCAAAGAAATCATTGATAGCCATACCATTATCATTAATTGCACTCCGGTGGGAACCCATCCCAACGTAGCAGATAAACCTGAAATTCCGTATCATTATTTATCTGAAAAGCACCTTTTGTTTGATCTTATTTACAACCCTGAAAAGACGGCTTTTTTGGCGGCCGGGGAAGCTAATGGAGCTACAATTTGTAATGGCCTGAAAATGTTGCAGTTACAAGCGGAAAAAGCTTGGGAAATCTGGAACGGGAGCTAAATCCTTCCAGCGGTACTCGATTCCGACTCATCCGTACATCACGAAACTTAAACAAAAAGAAGAATCACTAACTTTGTTATTGGATAATTAAGTTGTTAACTTGGCTATAGTTATCATCAATCCAAAGGAAAAGACACTACTGATGCAGGAAAACGAACAAAAACTTCAGGAAACTGAAGGTGGTACTGAACATAATGCGGATAAACTAAAGACAACTGCGGAAGAAAGCCCCATTTCTGAACCAAAGACATCCGAAGAAACAGTACAAGAAGCCCCTAAAGAAGTTGAGGATCCCAGTCCAAAAGCTGAAGAAGAAACCCCAAAAGAAGCCGAGGATTCCAATCCAAAAGCAGAAGAAGAAGCCCCAAAAGACACTTCTTCCGAAACCAAGGAGAAAGCCGAGGAGGCCATTGAGGAAATTGAAAAAGAGAACGCAGAGGATGCCGAAGATTCGGAGAATGAGAAACGGCATCACATCCCCATGCTGGACTATCATTCCATGTCGATGGAAAACTTGGTGGGCGAATTGCAGCGTTTGGTCAAAAATGAAAAGGTACAGGCCATCAATCGGCACGTAAGCTCCATCAAATATGAGTTCGACCAAAAGTTCCAGGAATTTTTAGAGCACAAAAAAGAAGAATTCGTTGCCAACGGCGGTAATGAAATCGATTTTCGTTACAATTCCGTCGCAAAAAGGCAGTTTAATGAGGTTTTTGCGGAGTATCGCGAAAAACGCGACCAGCACTACAAGCAACTTGACCAGCAACTAAAGAACAATCTCCAAAAACGATTGGATATCATTGAGGAACTCAAAGGTCTCATGAACGTTGAGGAAGACATCAACACCACCTATAAAAATTTCAAGGAACTACAGGAAAACTGGCGAAATGCCGGGCCCATCCCAAGAAAAAATTACAACGATGTGTGGCGCACCTACCACCATCATATGGAAATCTTCTATGATTTTCTCCACCTGAACCGGGAGTTGCGGGATCTGGACTTTAAGCACAATCTGGAGGAAAAACTGAAATTGGTGGAACGTGCAGAGGCACTTGCGGATGAGCCGGATATCTCCAAGGCCTTCCGTGAGCTTCAGACCTTGCATAAAATCTGGAAAGAGGACATCGGTCCCGTTGCCAAGGAACAACGTGAAGAGGTTTGGGAACGTTTCAGCAATGCCACCAAGGCCATGCACCAGCGAAGGCAGGAGCATTTTCAGGAGCAGGACAAGGTCTATGAAAAGAATCTGGAAAAGAAACAGGAAATCATAGCCTCCATCACCAACATAGCGGAAAATGTGACCGACAACCATAGGGCATTGCAGCAACAAATCAGAGAAATCGAAGCGCTGCGGGAATCATTTTTTAAGGCGGGCAAGGTACCACAGAAGGTGAACGAACAAACCTGGACAGCCTTCAAGGAGGCCGTACGCACCTTTAACCGCAACAAAAACGCGTTCTACAAAAACCAGAAAAAGGAACAACTGGAGAACCTGGAAAAGAAAAAAGCCTTACTGGGGCTAGCGGTATCCTTAAAGGACAGTGAGGATTGGGATATGGCGACTCCCGAAATGAAGCGCATACAGAGCGAATGGAAGAGCATCGGGCATGTTCCCCGAAAGTATTCCGACAAGATCTGGAACGAGTTCAAGGAAGCCTGCAACCATTACTTTAATCGTTTGCACGCAGAGAAAAACCAATCGCAACAGGAGGAATATGCCAATTTAGAGAAAAAAAGTGCCTGTTTGGACCGCTTACGGGCCTTTCAGTTGAGCGGTGACTCGGAAAAGGACCTGGCCGAACTGAAGAAGTTCATTGCGGAGTGGAAGCAATACGGACGCATCCCCTATAATAAAAAACACATTAACGGTAAGTTCCATAAAATTGTGGACGCGCTGTTTAAAAAACTGGGCGTGAGCCGCCAAGAAGCCGAGTTGCTCAAGTACGGTGACAAAATGAAGGAATTGGCCAAATCAGATAATGAACGTGCCCTTAGCAATGAGCGGGTGTTCATCCGAAGAAAAATTAGCGAAAGTAATGCGGAAATACGGCAGTTGGAAAACAACCTACAGTTCTTTTCCGATGCTTCGGGCGACAATCCTTTGGTGAAAGAAGTCGTAAAAAATATAGACAAGCACAAAGAAGCTTTGGAGACTTGGAAAGCCAAGCTCAAAAAGCTCAACATCCTTGAAAACAACCTCAACAAGGAGCCGGAAGATACTTCCGAAGAAGAATAAGTAACTTTTTTGGTTGGGATAATACCATTTTAACCCTAACAAAATCGGGTAAAGGCAACTACAATGTTTTCCTATCCCGAAACTTGAATGGATAGCTATTTGTTTTAGCTATGATATAACACGCTGTAATCAATATTGAAAAACTATATGTTAGAAGGAATTGTAGATTTATTAGTATTCGTTTCGGACTTGCTTCATTTTGATTTTTGGTCCAAAAAGAAAAGGCATTCAAAAATCGATCAAATTGTAAAGGATTGGTCTAAAAAAGTAGGGCTTCATCATCAATATGAATACAAAGACGAAAAAGTTCGCTCATTTAATGTTGTAGACGATTCAGGGAACAGCTACCAAATTTGGATTGAAACTCTGAAATTGGGAAGACTAAAAGTCAGTGCAACAAATAGTAAAAGTGGACGGAAAAGAAGGAATTGGGATAAAAAGTGCAAAATTTCTAATCTAAACAAAGTCCTATTCGAGGCATATGGAGCAACTGAACAATGGATTTCGGAAAGTGGTAGTACAAGAACGGTAAAATAAAGCTGGCTACAACCATGGTTATAATTCATTGCTTCGCAAGTCGGTTAAGATAGAGAACTTTTCTACATTTAAACATAGCAATAAACTGAAAGCCAGACTCCGTTGCTGCGGCGCCTAGCGCAGCAGGGCAAGGGCCCTGTGCAGGCGGGAATCATAGCCGATACTGTTGTGCAACATTAGCAGAGCTCGGTAAAATTTCGCATATTTATAGAAGTAAAGTGAGAATCTATGGCTACAGTTGACAAAATAAGAAATGGATTAATTGACAAAATCCTCACAATCAAAAACAAAGACTTTCTCGAAGCGCTCGATAAACTGATTTCCTCAAGCTCATCCGACACGGATATTGTGGAATTGACGGACGAACAAAAGCAAATGATGGAATTGAGCGAGGAGGATATAAAAAATGGTAGGCTGATTTCCCAGAAAGCAATGGATAAACGGAATCTTGAATGGCTGAACGGATTGTAATCTGGACCAGAACAGCAGACATACAACTTGTTGGAATTTTAGAATACTGGGTCAAAAGAAACAAATCAAACACCTATTCAAAGAAACTTATCGGATTGGTGGCAAAAAGGACCAAACAAATTGCCAAAACACCTTTCATCCATAAATCGACCGACTTCAAGGGCATTAGGGTAGCATCAATGGGAAATTTCAGTATTTTCTACAAAATAACCGATGAGCAAATAATCATAACCTCTTTTTGGGACAACCGACAAGACCCAAAAAAACTTCTGAAAATCCTAAAAAGCAAAAAATAACGTTGCCCAACAACGGCTATAATTCATAGCTACTCCCCTGCAAACCGCAACGAAATCGTAGCCAAGACCGCTAGCAGTCATTAGAAAGAATGAAAGAAATCGCAATAACATCCAATTCTGAAATTTTATCAGCAACACTTTTTGAAGGAGTTAAAAAGGATGTTGTTCTGATTATTGCTTCTGCTACAGGTGTAAGGCAAGAGTATTACCAAAAATTTGCCCAATTTATAGCCGACAATGGAATTTCGGTTATAACATTTGACTATAATGGGATTGGCCGTTCCCTGAAAAAACCAATTAAAAAGCTTGACAACAATGCGGCAGATTGGGGCAGAAACGATTTAGAAAACATGATCCAATACGTGATAACCAATTATCCGAATTCAAAGAAGGTAATTCTTGGTCATAGTATTGGCGGACAATTGATTGGGCTTGCAGAATCGTCCAAGAAGCTTGACAAAATAGTTTTGGTGGCGGCTCAATCAGGTTATTGGAGGTTTTGGAAGGGATTGGGCAAAATAAAGATGTGGTTCAATTGGTACATTCTTTTTCCTGTCCTGCTTAATATATTTGGATATTTAAATTCCAAAAAAATCAGTGGAATGGAGAACCTTCCGAAGCATGTTGCCAACCAATGGCGAAATTGGGGCAAAAACCGTAATTATATTCTCAGCGACAAGTCAATAAATGAGACATATTATGATAAAGTTAAGGTAGGTGTTACCGCATTTAGTATTGAAGATGATGATTTTGCCCCTTTGGAATCCGTCCAATGGATGACAAGTCAATATCAAAATGCAAAAAAGAAATCAATACATCTAAAACCAGTTGATTTTCAGGTTAAAAAAATTGGGCATTTTGGGGTGTTCAAAGAAAGGTTTAGAAATACTATTTGGACTCAAATTTTGAATGAGATAAAATAACAAACTGCCAACAATAGGTATAAAACCTAAAACGAACAGTGGTTGCCACAAGTTTTGAGTTCTTAATAAGCTTAGTCCCAATCTCGGATACGCTACTCTAAAATGACCTAAGTTTCACGCCCGAGACTGTTATGTGCGAGCAAAACTATATTACAAAAAAGAGAATCCATATTGATATATTTGCTAAATGAGAGTTAAAGAAGGAAGTACAAAGAAAGCGAAGCAAATTGCTCTTAAATGGATTGATTCAAATTTAAAAGGGTACAAAACGAAGATAAAACTCGGACTTCCAGAGTACGATGACCGGCTTAAAAATTGGAGAATACCTTTATTCCCAATTCAAGACAAAACATTGTTGATAGGTGAGATAAAAGTCGATTATAATCTTAAAGGAATTGTTGAGACTACTGAACTAAAACTTGTCAGAAGCAGGATTGATAAGAATAACAATTCAAGATCAACTCAAAAGTTAAAATCTCCTTCTAAGAGTAAATTTTACCCTGCTCCTATTTCGAATAAAGTAATACTTGGGGATAGCGCAAAGGTATTGGAAGATTTTCCACCTGACACCGCTCAATTGGTTTTTACTTCCCCACCTTATTACAATGCAAAACCCGAATATTCTGAATATGTTGATTATGTGGAGTATTTGGATTTTATAAAAAAGATTTTCAAAAGATGTCATTCAGTTTTATCTGAAGGAAGATTCATGGTTGTAAATATTTCTCCAGTATTAATTAGAAGAACATCAAGAAAAACGTCTTCCCGAAGAGTTCCTATCCCTTTCGATTATCATCGTCTATTGGTTGAAGTAGGTTTTGAATTCATTGATGATATAATATGGCAAAAACCTGAAGGTGCAGGTTGGAATGTGGGAAGAGGAAGAAGATTTAAAGCAGATAGAAAACCTCTACAATATAAACCCGTCCCAGTAACTGAATACGTTTTAGTATATCGAAAAAAAACTGATAAGCTAATTGACTGGAATTTAAGAAAACATCATAATCTCGACTTGATTGAAGAATCAAAAATTTTGGGCGAATATGATGTAACCAATATTTGGAAAATCCATCCTGGCCACTCAAAAATTCATCCGGCAATTTTTCCAGAAGCCCTTGCGGAAAAGGTTATCAGATATTATTCATTCAAGGATGATTTAGTCCTAGACCCTTTTGGGGGTACTGGTACTACAGCTATTTCTGCGCTTAATCTCAATCGAAGGTTTCTTATGGTTGAAAATGAGCAGAAATATTACAATTACATGAAAGAGAGACTGATCAAGGCTAACGAAGAAAATTTAAGAATAGATTTTGATATACACGAAGAATTCAATAATCATGTTGAATGAATTTTAAACTTGAAGAATATAGAAATTGGTTAGAAATCAATACAGAACTCACAGATGCATTTTCTGAAAAGGCATTGAGAAAAACCGTTCTACACCTCTTAATGGGGAGAAACTACCGACTACTCATAGAAAAAAACACAAAAGGTAAATTATTGACGACTTATCTCTGGCTTAGTGAACTACGTGAAGAAGCTAGGTTAGAGTTTGGAGAGGAATGGATAATAAAATTTCTCGAGGAAACCCAAAACACTAAGAAAAAACCAAAAGAAATTTCCGATTTATTAGCTTGGATTTTAGGTCTGACGTCTAAAACTGCAACCAATTTAGGCATTAGTAAAACTGAGTATCCTTCAGTCCTGATTGATACAATAAACTTCTTCAACGAACTTTTTGAAAAAACCAACAAACTGGATTTCAAAGATGATGCTTGGTTATTACTAATGGCCGGATCCGCCACATTGACCATCAGAGGGTCACAGAAATCAAAAGTAGGAAAGCTATATGAAAAAGTGTTCATAAAGTCTGCGTTGACAATTTTAGGGCTAGAAGAGAATGTCAACTTTTGGGTCAACATGGATAGAGATAACGAAGTAGATAGAGAATCAGATGCCGAAGTCGAAACCAAAAGAGGAAGAGTCAGAATAGAGATTGGATTAATTGCTCCAGGAAACCAAGAAGTAATTGAAGATAAAATCGGACGGGTTGGAAGAAATGGAATAATCATATTTGATAAATTGGGGAAAGGGACTAGAGTATATGAAACAGCAGCCATTCAAAATGTAAAATTAATACAGATTAGGAATAACAATCCTTTGGTAGAGCTGTACAGACACCTAAATGAATTAACAAAAGTTGAACTGAATAAACCAAAAGAAAAAGAGAGGGAATTATCAAGTGAAATTGCGACACTTCCCAAATCTATTTTCAATTACACAAATACCAGTTCATGACAACGTATATAGCCCATTGCCTTAAGGCAGCGGTTCAAATACAAACCGTAAGCAACAAGTTGATAAACTTATAGATGATTTAATTTATAAGAATATTAAACAAAAACCATAAATATGTCACTTAAAAATGTTCAAAAAGCTTATGAGAAAGTTGGAGCAGACGATCCCCTTTGGGCGATTCTCACAGACGATAAAAAACGTGGGAATAAATGGGATCCAGAAGAATTTTTTGAGACGGGACGAAATGAAATCAACGCTGTTGTTGCCTATCTAAAAAGCCTAGATGCTGAGATCAACTATGGCACCGCATTGGATTTTGGTTGTGGTGTGGGAAGATTGACCCAAGGTCTTTGTCATCACTTTGATCAAGTAACTGGAGTGGATATTTCCAACACCATGATTGCAGGTGCCAATGCATATAATAAGTTCGATAAAAAATGCACTTACATTACCAACACTGAACCTAACCTAAAATGTTTAAGTAGCAACACTTTTGATTTCGTATACACAAATATTGTGTTGCAACATATGGCGCCACGCTATCAGGTGGAATACATCAAAGAATTTTTCCGCATACTTAAGCCAGGTGGTACAGCACTATTTCAGGTACGGACCCCCAAAGGTTCCAGCCCCAAGCCAGGATCATTTGCAGAAAAGATATACAACTTCAAAATGGAAAGGTTAAAACCATTTTGGAAAACTGTCCGAGGCCGTCCACCAATCCAAGTGCACACAATTTCGCCCCATATAGTGGAGCAGATTATTGCAGACAGTGGTGCTACACTGCTTGATGTGAAAGTAGTGGATAAAAGAGTCCGAGCGTGGATTAAAAACCTACGTTATTGTGCAATGAAGCTTACATAATATTGCTTTTCTTGCTTTGTTGAACAAAAACGACGATTCAAAATATTGACTGTGATTCCAGTGGTAGTAGGTTTTTTTATATGGTGCTTATGCTTAGTAAATTGACTCAACTGAAAGGCTTTTAGTTCAATTTATATTGAGACAATGATCGGACTGGAAAAAGGAAATAATCTCCGCATATGATGGCGGGAATTGTTATTTCGCCATTAGGAAAAATATTTTGACTGTGGAGTGTATAGAAATCGGGACAAATGGATATGCATAAATCAGTTGCCAAAAATGACTACAATTCATAGCTACTCCCCTGCCCAAGGCTAAATTTCCCTAAATTTAAAATACAAACAGGTCAAAATGCCTGATTCGGTTGCCGCGGCACCCATTGCGAACCCAGCATCCGGCACAGGCGGGAATCATCGCCAGAGCCGTTGGTGATATCTATGACAGGAATGAATACATCGGTTGAAAAGTATTTTATTGAAGGCTGTGGACGCTGCCCTTTGGGAGGCACCCCAGATTGCAAAGTTCATATTTGGCCATCAGAGTTGGACTTGTTGAGAAAAATAGTCCTTGACTGTGGGTTGACCGAGGAATCCAAATGGGGTGCACCATGCTACACTTTTCAGAATAAAAATATTCTCATGGTAAGCGCTTTAAAAGAATACTGTTGTATCAGTTTTTTCAAAGGATCCTTGTTGAAGGACGATAAAAAACTATTGGTAAAACCTGGGCCAAATTCACAAGCCGCAAGACTTTTTAAGTTTAAGAACGTTGATGAAATAATAAAAATTGAAAATGACATAAAAGCATACGTCTTTGAAGCTATTGAAGTAGAAAAAGCAGGTTTAAATGTAATATTCAAAAAAAATCCTGAACCCATTCCTGTGGAATTGGAATCGAAGTTTAAAGAAGACCCTGTTTTGAAAACCGCTTTTGAGGCATTGACCCCAGGACGGCAGAGAGGTTACATCCTCCATTTTTCTCAACCTAAACAATCAAAAACAAGATTGTCACGGATTGAAAAATGTGTACCTATGATATTATCGGGTATAGGATTACATGACAAGTATAAATCAATGAAAAAATAAACATTGCCGTCAACAATGGCTATAATACATAGCTACTCCCCTGCCAACCACCAAATTTCCTTAAATTTAAGGTATAAACCAGTCCAGAACCTGATACCATCAGCCACAGTTTGGCAGTAATATTTGACCACCCAAAATGACATTCTACGAAACTGAAATTAAGCGAATAAGAAAAATTTGCTATGCAAATGACAAACAACTGGAGACTGTTATTGCTACCAGGAACTTTATCGATAACAATTTTGAGAAAGCGCTTAATTTAAATTTTCTTTCCCGTGTGCATTTTACTTCAAAATACCATTTGTTACGACTTTTCAAAAGGTATTATGGACTTACACCAAAACAGTATGTAATAGACAAAAGAATCAAAAAATCAAAAGAGCACCTGGACAAGGGAATGTCGGTCACCGAGACCTGTTTTGCCGTAGGGTTTGAAAGTGTGGGTTCATTCAGTACTTTATTTAAAGCCAAAACCGGTAAATCTCCAAATGAATATCAAAAAGAGCAACTTTCAAGAAGCAAATTACCCTCCTAAACTCGAATTTTGGAGTTTTACTAAAACAAACTAAAATGAAAGTTACAGTAATGAGCATTCCAGTACTGGATCAGGAAAAGGCGCTAAAATTTTACACGGAAGTATTGGGATTCCTAAAAAAGAAAGACCTTCCCTTAGAAGGTGGAAACAGATGGTTGACCTTAGTGTCAAAAGAAGCCCAAGATGGTCCGGAATTGTTGTTGGAACCCGCACCTTTGCACTTTGAGCCATCTAAAGTCTATCAAGATGCCCTGATGGAAGCTGGAATTCCATGGACCCAATTTGATGTGGAAAGTACTGATGCCGAATATGAACGACTAACAAAATTGGGGGTGGAATTCAGTGTCAAGCCAACAATAATGGGTACAGTTAAGATTGCAGTCTTTAATGATACTTGTGGCAACAATATTCAAATTGTTGAAATGCTGTAACATGAAAATTGGAAAAATGAAAAATACTACACCATTACTGATCTTGGCAATACTCACTTTCAGTTGTTGCGGCACAAAACACAACAAAGGCACTATGGATGAATTACAGGCATTACGAACTGAACTTGATAGCTTAAAAAATTTGACAACAAAAAGGTCAAGTGATGCGAAAGGGCAGATCATGACATTTTTGACATTTCAAGAAAACAATGCCGAGGAGGCAATGAACTTCTATGTAGGATTGTTCGAAAATTCAAAAATTACCACTATTCAACGCTACGGAAAAGATGGCCCTGCCAAAGAGGGAACCATTTTTATGGCGACTTTTGAGTTGAATGGAAGCCTATTTGCCTGTAGCGATAGTTACATTAAGCACGAATGGACTTTTACTCCGGGTGTTTCGAATTTTGTTGAATGTAAATCCGATGGCGAAATCGAAAACCTCTTTGCAAAACTATCTGAAAATGGAGAAGTTTTGATGCCGTTGAACAACTATGGCTGGAGTTCAAAATTCGCTTTTGTTGAAGATCGATTTGGCGTGTCCTGGCAATTGAATTTAAAATAAAAGTCAACGCAAATTATACGAAAACCTTTGAGCAATGAAAACTGAAAAGTCGAAAATAACCATTCATATGGTTTCCAGTCTCGATGGTTTTATTGCCAAAAATGACGGAAGTGTTTCCTGGATGCATTCAACGGATAACTATGATAAAGGAATTGAGTTGACAAAGGATTACGTCGAAGAATTCCTTAAATCCATAGATTGCTATGTGATGGGTTCCCGGACTTATGAACATGCTGTTGAACTAGGCTGGCCCTATGGAAACGTTCCTGTATTTGTGTTCACCAAGAGAAATCTGAAATCGGATAGAAAGAGTGTTCAGTTTATATCTGGTGACTTAATTGAAGTCGTATCCAATACATTAAAACCTAAATACAACAATATTTGGATGGTTGGTGGCGCTATGCTCACCAAAGAATTTCTCAAATTAGGATTGGCCGATGAAATCAATATTACCATCATACCTACGCTTTTGGGAAATGGAACGCTCTTCTTTGATTATATTGGTAAGGAGCTGTCATTGCATCTAAAAAACGTTACAGCTTTTAAGGATGGAATGGTTGAACTTGAGTACGAGATAAAGAAGGAATAAAAAAAACAGTGGCCAATATTGGCCATAGTATATTAAAACGTGCCATAGCCGAGACCGTTATATTTTATCTAAAAGTTATGAAACTACTTAGACTAATATTGATCCCAGTATTTTTTTTCATCTGTAATTCTGGTGTAGCACAAGAAATATGCAAAGGCACAGGATATACTGCTGCTTATACCATTAGAGACAATAAAATTTGTAAAGGCACTGGATACATTGCTGCTTATACCATTAGGGACAATAAAATCTGTGAAGGCACGGGATATACCGCTGCTTATACCATTAGGGACAATGAAATCTGTGAAGGCACAGGATACATTGCTGCTTATACCATTAGGGGCAATGAAATCTGTAAAGGTACAGGATACATTGCTGCTTATACCATTAGGGACAATAAAATCTGTGAAGGTACAGGATATACTGCGATTTATACCATTAGAGGCGGCTCTCTCAATAAAGTTGAATTGGCAGCAGTGATTATTGGCTTAGGTCTTGTACAATAAATATAACAAAACCTGCTGGGCTCAATGTTTTCTGTGCAGAAATTGAGGGAAATCCAAATACTATTCTAAAAAAGTAGGACAAAACTAGCTATGACAATGTGTAAAGAGGATTAAAATACCCTTATACTGAACGTTAGCAAAAACAACAGCAACTTAAAGTTAAAATAATATCTAAAGTTATCGGATAACATTAAATAAAAATTGAGAAAGCAAACTTAATAATCCCATAAGCATCTAGTAACCTCTTAATTATCATTACAAAATACTTTTACGTGAAATATTAATTGATGTGAAAGAGATTAAGTTCATTTCTGCTTTAATATCCTTAGTTATTCTCTGCTTAATCTTGAAATTGAAAAATAATGATGTTGCCTTAAAAACTGGGGACATTTCATTTACCTCATTTAAATCAGACAATAACGATAGCTTTTCAATTATAACATTTGTGGATCTTCCATCCAGAACCAAAATTCATTTTACAGATTCGGAATGGGATGGAAATCATTTTGGATTTGATGAAAATGATCTTTTATGGAAAACAGGAAATATCAATATACCCGCTGGGTCCATAATTAGTTTTACGAATTTAAATTCCAATCCTTTTGTAACAAATGGAACGGTATCTGGCACTATGAATTTATCAAAAAATGGGGATGCAATATTTGCGTATTTGGGTAATACTAGAATGCCAGTTAAGTTTTTAGCTGCAGTGGCAAACGACGAGTTAAGCTACGGAACATTACTGAATACCAATTTGGTGAATGGAAAAACGGCAATAACATTTCCAAAGGGTACATTATTTGCAGTATACAAAGGGCCTCATAGTCACCAAAATACATCTGAGCACAGAAGTGCGCTTAACAAAATGTGCAACTATACTTTTAAGCAATTTCGCTGATTTTCAGAATCTGAACAAAATCTTAACTGCCACATTTACCAGCGATGGTCATAATTCATTGCTTCACAAGTTGGTCAAGAGTGATATCTTTTCTTACATTTAAACTGACCAATAAACCGAAAGCTTGATTCCTTTGTAGCTAAGTAATAGCGAAAACTTATGAAGTTCCACACCTGTAAATATTTCCTTCTAGTGGGTTTTGTTTCCTTTTTTCTTGTTGCTTGCAACTCTAAAGACAATATCCAAATAGAAATGATCACATTACTTGAGGCAAATTAAAGTTGGAATGGAAGCCCACTGCCAGAATACGATGATGGAAGATCCGAAATAACAATCTTAAAAGGTAGGAGAAAACTAGCTATGACAATGTATAAAGAACATTATAACACCCTTTATACTGAACTGAAAAACGACATACTGAGATGAAAAAAGGATACTTGACCATATTAATCGTTTTGCTAATTTTTAGCTGTAATGAAAAGAATGAAAATAGTTCAAGAGACCCACAAAATTGGAATAAACGGACTATTGATTTAACAACAAAAGATTCACTTGAATATGGAAAATCCTATCTATCTGTTTATTCTCAAATTTATAGCCTAACCGAACATATGACCCATAACTTGACTTCAATGATAAGTATGAGAAATATGAGCGAAACTGACACTATTTATATTTTGAGAGCCGAATACTTTGATACTCACGGGAAATCAGTCAGAAAGTATTTTAATTCCCCAATATATTTAGCACCATTGGAGACAACTGAAATAATTATTGATGAAATAGATGTTTCAGGGGGTACAGGCTCAAATTTTATTTTTGAATGGAAAATCCCTAAAGAGTGTCCAGAACCACTTTTTGAAGGAATAATGACTTCTACCATGGGCCAACAAGGTTTATCGTTCACCACCCAGGCGAAAAGATTAAAATAGTATGGCAGAAGTTTTAACAACAATTTTTTTTGTTTTTGCAGTTATCGACCCAATTGGGTCAATACCTGTGTATCTTGAAGCAACTAAAGAGTTTGATTTAGTACATAAAAAGAAAATTGCAGTTCGAGCATCGGCAATTGCTTTTCTGATACTTTTATTTTTTATTGTAATTGGGCAACTGATTTTGGAAGGCATGTCCGTATCACTTGATGCTTTCCAAATATCAGGTGGTGTCATCTTATTCTTATTTGCACTGACCATGATATTCGGGGATGGGAAACCTGAACGGGAAAAGAACCAAATAACAGATTATAAGCACGTCACCATTTTTCCTATTGCTATTCCTTCCATAGCATCACCAGGAGCAATTATGGCTGTGGTGCTAATGACAGATAATCATCTTTACACAATTCAACAACAGTCCATCACTACAAGCATAGTCTTGCTCGTGATTGGAATTACTTGTTTGATCCTTTTGGGGGCAAATCATCTACAAAAGCGAATTGGAAACTATGGAATAACAGTAATTAGTAAAATAATGGGTCTTATTTTGGCTTCTTACGCTGTTCAAAATATATTAAGTGGAATAAGTCACTACTTTGGAAATACTTAAACTGCGTGTGGCAATATGGTGTACAAGTAATAGTGGAAGAAGCGAAAATGAAACTTGAACTTTATCAAATAGACGCATTTACGGATAAAACATTCGGAGGAAACCCTGCCTGTATTGTTCCCCTAAATGATTGGTTACCTGATCATACATTGTTGCAAATAGCCAAAGAAAATGCGGTAGCAGAAACAGCGTTTTTTGTCGATAGAGGTGATAAAATACATTTACGATGGTTTACTCCAGAAATTGAAATGGACTTATGTGGCCATGCAACACTTGCGACTGCCCATTGCTTAAAATCAATTTTAAACTATCCTAAAGAAGAAATAATCTTTGAAACACAGAGTGGGGAGTTGACCGTGTCCATAAAAAACGACCTATACCATTTAGACTTCCCATCACGCATGCCGATTTCTGCAGAGTTGCCGGATATCATTGGAAAATCACTAAATATTGGACCGAAAGAAGTTTACAAATCAAGAGACTATATGTTGGTCTACGACACCGAGCAAGAGATAAGAAATATCGAAGTGGACAGACAAATATTTGACCAAATAAATCTTGATCCGGGTGGCGTAATTGTAACAGCAAAAGGGGAAAGTTGTGATTTTGTATCAAGATTTTTTACACCTCAGGCATCAATTTTGGAAGACCCAGTTACAGGTTCAGCACATTGCTCATTAATTCCATTTTGGTCATTAAGGCTTGGAAAGAATGAGCTAAATGCAATGCAGCTTTCTGATAGGGTCGGGAAACTATATTGCCAAAACAAAAAAGACAGGGTAATAATAAGTGGAAAAGCGAAAACATATTCGATCGGAAACTTATGGACATCATAAAGCTACTGCAACAATGTATTAACTCCATTGGAAAGCGGTTTATGCCAAAAGATGCATGCATCGGATTTAAACAAATTGAACACTTGATTCAGTTATCAACAGTCATCATAGCCTATTTGCTTTTGTATTTTCAACATATTAAAACGACATGATACTAACCATCGGGTCCAAGTTGAGACCGTAAGCACCAACCAAGAAATGTTCGTAAAGAATTTATCAGACACCCCATTTGAAATAATTTTGGATTGCTTCCTAAAAGCATTTGAAGGTTACTTCGTCAAAATGCCCGTTGACAAGGACTACTACAAACAGCGGTGGAAAGCGGCCAAAGTAGATTTTAGTTGCTCTTATGGGATTTTCGATGGAGGACAAATGATTGGATTCATAATCCACGCAATCGACAATAGAAACGGAAAACCAACAGCGTTTAATGCTGGCACGGGGGTCATTCCACATTACAGAGGTAAAAGAATAGTCAAATCCATATATCAATATGCACTCAAAGACCTAGCAGCCAAGGGGATTGAAAAAAGCCTGCTCGAAGTAATCACAGAAAACCACATTGCAGTTTCTTTGTATAAAGGTATTGGTTTTAAAGTATGCAAAGAGTACAAATGCTTTAACGGAAATCTTAAACTTGGTTCATCTTTGCAATCCGACGTAAGAGAAATCAATTTAAAGGAGGTCGATTGGAGTAGCCTGCCCAATCAACAATTATATTCTTGGGAAAACCAATATGAATCATTAGTGGAGGGAAGCTATAAGTTTTTTCAAGTAGTGTATAATGAGAAACCAGAATCCTTTTTTGTAATTAATCCCAACCTAAATTACTTGGCGCAGTTTGACTTGTTAACTGAAGAAAAAGATGGTTGGAAAAGACTTTTTACCGCGATAGGAAGTGTTTCGGAGTCCATTAAAGTGAATAATGTAGATATCAGGTTAAAAGAAAAATTGGAAAACCTTACGCTATTCGGATTGGATAATACGATTGACCAATTTGAAATGGAATTAAAAATAAATGCGTAAAAATACACTGTAATACAATGCAGATTTCATCACGACAACAAATAAAAAAACTACTTAGTGAAATTGGAGAAACATATACTCCATTATCCATGAAGTGTCAACATGAATTTATAATTAATTCCAAAATCCGTTCATTCCGAAGAGGTGAAACTGTAGTTCGAGAAGGGCAATTTTCCAAAAAAGGGTATCTAATTATAGAGGGTTGCGCAAGAGCATATTATTTGAAGGACGGTAAGGACATTTCGGACTGGTTTACTTTTGAAAAACAGTTTATGGCTTCCATAGTCAGTTTTTTTAGTGATGAGCCAAGTCCACACTATGTAGAATTTGTTGAAGATTCAATGGCTTTGGAGTTTTCAAAAGATACGGTTGACAAGCTTTCGAACAAGTATCACGATTTTGAACGATTTATAAGCAAAGTTGTAACTGAA
The DNA here is from genome assembly GCA_028284725.1 of Allomuricauda sp. Classification (GTDB taxonomy): domain Bacteria; phylum Bacteroidota; class Bacteroidia; order Flavobacteriales; family Flavobacteriaceae; genus Flagellimonas. Next base: position 19,396 of record JANQRD010000142.1, read on the forward strand.
ACCATGCTGGGACTATGCGAAAGGTTACATACAATTCAATTCGCAAAGGCAGAAGAAAGGTATAAGCATTTAATCAATATTCATCCCAATATCACCAACAGAATTCCATTAACCCACATTGCATCATATTTAGGAATTACACTTGAAACCTTGAGCAGAATAAGAAACCCTAAAATTCGAATTTGATTTAAATCAAATGACAGCTCTTCCATCAATATGACCTTTGTAAAAAGAATAAAAAATGGAAGTAGATTCATTACAACTGAAATCGATTTGGGGAAAATGGTGGGAACCTATCAGAAAATGGTTTTACCCAGCTTGGTTGGCCTATGAAACCTTAATACGTTTCTATGACTATTCCCTATCAGTTAACAGCTATTTTACAAATCAACAAGACTTCATCGCTTTCTATATTGGAGATATAGGAGCGCAAATCTTAAATGTATTTTGCAGTGTATCCACATTCGCCCTATGTACTATCTTTTTAACAGTGCCAGCTTGTTTTGTTTTATATAAATTTTTCAAAGCAAAAAAGTTAACAGGGACTCAATTTGAAAATAAAATAAAGCCCTTCTTTTAAAGATTTATGAAAAAAATACTGATCATAAACGGTCATCCAGATGAAAAAAGTTTTAACTGCGGACTGTCGGAGGCATATAAAAAAGGTGCAATAAAATCAAGTGCCCAAATAAAGGAAATCAATATTAGAGAATTGAGTTTCAATCCAAACTTGCAATTCGGATACAGAAAACGGACAGATCTTGAACCAGATTTATTAGGAGCACAAATTAAATTAAAATGGGCCAACCATTTAGTTTGGATCTATCCCGTTTGGTGGGGTTCTGTACCAGCGATTATGAAAGGATTTTTGGATAAGGTCTTGTTACTAGGATTCGCTTTTAACAAAAGAAAAGATTCTTTGTGGCAGGATAAGTGTTTTAACGGTAAAACTGCACGCATTATTTGTACTTTGGACCAACCCGCATGGTATTACAGGTTGGTTTATAAAAGCCCAAGTCATTTTGCCATGAAAAAACTGACAATGAATTTTATTGGAGTTAAACGTGTGAGAATTACAACTATAGGGCCCATTCGTCTATCTAAAGAAGAATTTAGAAAAAAATGGTTGAAAAAAGTTGAAAGACTTGGCAGTATGAACAGGTAATCACCAGCTACAACAAGCTACAATATTAGCTGTTCAAATATAAAAATAGTCTTCTCTCTTATAGTTACTTTCTGTTTTCATACTATGAAAATGATAGTCTTATGATTTGTGAATCTAACTTTTAAGAAGGTCAAATAGCCAATGCCTAAATGGTCATAATTCACTTACCCAACCCAAAGAGCTTATATAACCATTTGTCAATAAAAGGTTAAACCCATAGTAGAGTCAACCCAAAGGGTTTATCTTGTTTATCCTTAATGGAGGATATAATCATTAATTATATCCGAAACTGATACCAAACCAATAATTAGCAAGGTATGGGAAAAATTAGTTCAGTTTTTTCAATACTGACATTTACACTGTTTATAACCGCTTGCAATACCAAAAAACAGCAAACAAAAGATACTGCATCGCCAACTATGGAAGCTTCTTATTTTGGACAAAAGCCTCCGGGGATGACCCCCGAAATTTTTGCCCCAGGGGTGGTTTCATTGGAAGGCAGGTACGAACATGGCATTTCTTTTTCTCCTGATTTAGATGAACTCTATTTTTCAGCGGAACCAGAAGACGGAGACCCCGACATTTATTTTTCAAAACAAGATGGCAAAAAATGGACGCCTATCAAAGTAGCGGATTTTACCAAAGGTAAAAAGGCCGCTGAAATGCACCCTTTTGTGGGCTTTGGGGACAACCGAATATATTTTGTAGCCTTTGACTCTATTTTTTCCGACGAGAAAGTTTGGTCCGTAGACCGTTTGGAAAATACTTGGAGTGAGGCAAAACTTATGGACTCACCCATAAATGATGATTTTGTTTTTTATCCCAATACGGCAAAGAACGGCGACCTTTTTTATTTTAATATAGCCAAGCGAAAAATGTACTATTCGCCCAACGACAATGGCACGTACCCCAAAGTTCAGGAAATGGACATTGAGTTCGGGGTTCATGGTTTTATTTCGCCATCCCAAGACTATATGGTGGTAAATTCCCGGAACAAAGAGGACGAGGAAAGAAACGACAGTGATATTTATGTCTATTTCAAGCGAAAAGACAATAGCTGGTCAAAAGCAGTCAATCTTGGAAATTCGGTAAACACTACTTTTCCTGAAACCTGCCCGAGCATTACACCCGATGGTAAATATTTGTTTTTTGGGAGATATAACGAAGAGGGGGGCTTATCGAATTTTTATTGGGTGAGCACCAAAGTCATTGACGTTGCCAGAGCAGCCCATTTCGCAACAGACCAGTAAACATTGAAGCAAATCGAAATGAAAAAACTTTGGGTTATCGTTGTACTACTCGTTGCATGCAAAACCGAATCCCAGATGGAGCCGGATTCACCAAGCGATACAGGCCCTAAATATGAGACCTATGGGTATGCAGGGTTTACCAGGGAAGAAAAACAGGCGTATAGCAAGCACCTTTTAGAAGGCGGAAGTCGACGGTACGGAGGTGATCATAGTAGGTTTTATTTCCTTCACTTCTCCGAACTGGAGAAGCACTCCCGCATACTCCGATCGGATACACCAAAAACACTCGAAGAAACGCCCAGGGAAGATATCAAGAACTTTTTGACCCCCATGAATTTAAAAACAGGTGGAGGGTTACCCTTAACCGAATACATTCAACAAGCCGAGGTGGACGGTTTGATCATTGTCCATAAGGGCCAAATTGTCTTTGAAGGCTATCCAAGAATGTTGCCAACAGATTTCCACGTCAATTATTCGGTCACCAAAATCTATGTCAGTACATCCATTGCTATTTTGGAGAATCGAGGGCTCATCGATACCAGCCAACCCATCGATACTTACCTTCAAGATCTCAAGGATTCCGATTGGGAAGGCATTCCCATAGTCGATATACTTGCCATGAGTTCGGGAATTGACCCCGCTTCCAGTAATCAACTGTTTAGATCCGCATATACAGGTCGTGAGCAAATTAAGGCCTTGTCAACAGCTAAAGCTGTTAAGCCTTCCGGCACAGCATACGAGTACAGGGGCATCAATACTTCAATGCTAACCCTGCTTGTAGAAGAAATCAGCGGTCTTACGTTCAGCGATTTTTTGGAGCAAGAAATATGGAGAAAGATAGGATCGGAATACAATGGCCTTTTGGGCAAAAGAAGCAATGGCATTGCAGCCACCTCGGGTTACGGTATGTCATCAACACTTCGGGATTTAGCCCGTTTTGGCCTTGCCTTTACCCCTAGTGGAAGAAAGAACGCCAATCCTATTATTTCTGATGCCCATTTGGCAAGAATTCGGGATGTGAATGAAAAACTAAAGGCGAAATCATGGTATTCAGAAGACATGAAATGTCCTGGTTATCAATGGGACGAAATTTATGAAGATGGTGATTTTTATAAAGGAGGACATGCAGGTCAGGGCCTTTATATATCCCCATTGAGAGATTTGGTAATTGCTTTTTACGGAACGTACGATACAAATAAGCAAGAACATCAACTTCCGGCCATCAGTCGGCAACTGGCCAAATCCAGACTGTTTGATCTGGAATGAACTTGCCATTTTCCCAAACATGAAATCAATATAGTAATCTTTCGATATGAATTTTATAAAAACTGCTTCCATTTTGACCTTTCTACTAGTCTTGATTTCTTCTTGTAAAAAGGAAGAAAACTCTAATCTTACTTTGCTCGGTGATCAAATCCCCAGTGATACTGCCTTAGTTTTTGGGAAGGACATAATTTCGACAGACGCTTTTGAGTTCGCAATCACATTCAGTCCCGAAATGGACGAATTATTTTTTACTCGTAGAAAACCAGAAGCGAACAATGAAATTTATACCATGAAATTGGTGAATGGTACTTGGTCCGACCCAGAACTGGCATTTTTTACCCCCGAAAAGGGATGGGATTTTGAACCCCATATCAACCCCAAAGGAGATATCCTCTATTTTGGAAGTACAAGGCCGCTGAATGACTCCATTAAATCAGGATTGCACCAATGGTACAGTGAAAAAAATACAAATGGCTGGAGCAAGCCTGTTCCTTTGGAGGAACCCTTTGTAAATCGGTTTGTTATGTACTTGACCTCTTCAGAGAATGGCAATCTGTATTTCACCTCGAATGACGAGGGAGCCAAACCCGAACATGGTGGTATTTATAAAGCGATCACCGAGGAAAATCAATACGGTAATGTCAAAAGAATGGGGGAAGACATTAATCTTCCCGAATTGCAATGGAAAGCGCATCCATATATTGCGCCCGATGAAAGCTACATTATTTTTGATGGTGAAAGTGATTCTGGATTTGGCGAAAATGATCTCTATATCAGCTTCAACAAAAATAGTGTCTGGACAGAAGCGTATAATTTGGGGCCTGAAATCAATACAGATCAAACTGAGATGTGTCCGAGTGTGTCACCTGATGGAAAGTATTTATTTTTTCATAGAGGGGTCTATGTTGAGGGTGAAAAGGAGATCGGAAATATTTATTGGATAGATTTTACTCGATTAAAGGAACGAATTGAGAAAGTAAACAGTGACTAACAATCGCTTTAATGCGTTGCCTCACAAGTTCTCCAAAAGGAAAATCTTTTCTTACATTCAAACAAATCAACAATCTGTGGGCTTGATTCGGTCACAGGCAATAATTGACCCTTAAAAATAAATCAATATGAGAATCACAAGAATGTGGCATGGAACAACAAAAGCTGAGCATGCCGATATATATCTAAAATACGTTGAAGAAACCGGCCTCTCGGATTATCGAAGTATCGCTGGAAATCTTTCCGCGAAAGTTTTAAGAAGGATCGATGGAGAAGTTTGTCATTTCTTAACGGTAACGGAATGGGACTCTTATGATAGCATCATAAAATTTGCTGGAAGCGATTATAATAAAGCACGCTATTACCCAGAAGACGAAAAGTATCTGTTGGAATTTGAAGAGGAGGTCGTGCATTATGAAACCTTCGAATATTGACATATAGCCCTTAATCACTACCTCCATGAATGGTAATAATTTCTTAAGGCCGGCTCCGGACGTCAAATTATTTCCTAAATTCATCTTTGATGAACCACTGCTGCCATACAGATCGGTTTTGCGCTCCATCCAACCATTACAACCTGCCAGAACACAGCGTCCGGCGATTTAAGACAACATAAAAACTAGCATCAATAATGAAACAATCATTGATTCTTTCGATATCCGTTTCTTTCTTTTTGCTTCTGGCTTGTTCCGTTCAAGGACAAACGCAAAAGGACTCTTTGGCCATTAAACAAGTGGCGTTGGATTACATCGAATCCCAACATAACGTGAAGCCTGAACAATTTGAACGTGCCGCCCACCCTAGAATGGTTAAAAGAACCTTTTGGATAGACAAAAAAACTGGGAAGGAATATCTGAGGGAAACATTTACCGATGCTATGGTCCTATTGGCAGAAACCTATAACCAAGATGGAGACCGGTTTCCGGTGCATCCAAAGAAAGAAGTTATCATCTTGGACATTTATGACAAAACTGCTTCGGTAAAACTCATTGCCGATGATTGGATTGATTATATGCACATTGTAAAACTGAATGGAAAGTGGCAATTAGTGAATGTTTTATGGCAATTCAACGATTCTGAAAGTCATTAAAAGGATGGAAAAAACGATTCATTTTATCGGTGCAAAGTGTACAAAGGAAGCGATGTTCCGTGCTGTATCCATGGCATCTGAATTGGAAAAATGGTGGGCAACCAAAGCCACCGGAACCCTTGAGCTTGGCGGAACTTTGAATTTGACTTTTGAAAACTTGACAACCTTAAAATTTAGATATGACACAATTTCTCCCAATGAAAAGCTTGTACTGACCTGCTTCGACAGTTTTAAAGCTTGGAACAACACGCAACTTGTATTTGAAATCGAAGAAAAGGATGATCAGGTATTTTTAACGCATTCGCATCGAAACATTGACCCTCACGATATCGAATCTTTATCCTATTTCACTTCTAAATGGACCATTTATCTGTTGAGCTTAAAGCAGTATTTGGAAACGGGCCTCGGTACTCCTTATCCGACCGAACCTAAATTATACCACGGGGATTGAGGTGCTTTACTTGTCAACGGCCATAATTCATTTCTACTACCCTATCAACCAGCAAATTTTCCTAAATTTAGTAGCAAACAGTACAACAATTTCTGATAAATAAGCTAAATATGTCCTCCTCTTACCGCGCTGACAGGAGGTAAGAACATTCCGAGCAAAGCGAACAGCGTCAGCATATCATAGCCAAGACCGTTGTGCAACAGATGGAAAATAAAAATTATGAATTTTTGGGAAACACTACTCATCGCAACAATTCCGGCAATTATAACTGGAGTAATCAGCTACATTCTTGGGGCAAGGCAAAGAGAAAAATCGAAAGCTGAGTTGATGGTCATACGATCTGCAAAACACTTTTTGGAGCATAAAAAATTTACCGACAGAAGCTTTAAGACGCTGAAAAAATACTTGGGAGGTTGGGACAACGATGAAGATGGACTGCGCAGAATACTGGTAAGTGCAGGTGCTGTACGGGTTTACCGGGAAGATAAAGGAGATGAAGAATGGTGGTATCTATTGTCTCGAGCAGCGGAAAGAATTCAGAATAAAAAACAAAAACGGCTAAATAAAAAAGCATAGCATACGGTGCAAAATAAAGGGCTTTCGAACAACTTTTATTTCTAACCATTTAACGTCAATTGTAGCAGAGGAAAGTAAGTCACATGGGAAGGTTCATAACTGTCATAATTATGACAATCATGTCAGGGCAAAGTATCGGACAACTCTCCAAAAAAACAGAAGTAGTACAGGTCAATGGAATTGATATGTACTATGAGGTCTATGGCAAGGGGGAGCCACTTATTCTTCTTCATGGTTGGACACAATCTTCCACATTTTGGTCTGATTACATCCCAACATATGCCCAACATTTTAAAGTTTACGCCCTGGATCTCCGCGGACATGGAAGAACCTCCCAGGTTACGCCCGATTTCACAATAGAAAAAACGGCCAAAGATGTTTTGGCGCTTTTGGATCATTTAAAGTTAAAAAATGTAAAAGCCATTGGTCTAAGTTACGGGGGGCTCACACTTCTTGAACTGGCTAGTTCTAATCCAGAAAAAATAGAATCGATGATTTTAATCGGTGCCTCACATCGATATAATGGTGGAGAAAATAATGAAT
>JANQRD010000153.1 GCA_028284725.1 Allomuricauda sp.
CTCCGCCATTGTAAGCGTTTTGGCATATTTTTCCACTGCGGACGATCTACAACGTTTTATTTTCTGGTCTTTCGGAAGCGTGGGAAATCTATCATTACAACAAGTGGGGCTGCTAACCGGAATCGTGGCTTTGGGAACACTTTTAAGTATACTTTCGATTAAAAAATTGAATGCTTTCTTATTGGGTGAAAATTATGCGCAAAGCTTGGGAGTGTCCTTAAAGAAATCCAGATTAATCATCATAATAGCGACTGGAATATTGGCTGGAGGCGTCACCGCATTTGCTGGGCCTATTGCCTTTGTGGGATTGGCGGTGCCCCATTTGACAAGGCAAATTTTCGACACGATGGAACATCGCATCTTGATTCCCGCGGTTTTTTTGTATGGAGCAATTCTGATGTTGTTGTGCGACACTATTGCCCAATTGCCCAGCTCGGCACAAGTACTCCCCATAAATGCCATAACTTCGTTGGTGGGTGCCCCTGTGGTCATTTGGCTTTTGGTACGAAAACGTAAGATGCTATTTTAATGTCCAGTGTAAAGCAACATACCATATCTGTAAAAGACCTTGCTATTGGCTACAAATCGAAGATTGTGGCCGAAAATATCAACTTTTCGCTTGAGACAGGTACGCTATGTGCTATAGTCGGGGTAAATGGAATCGGAAAATCCACCTTGTTGCGTACGTTAGGCCGATTGCAACCTCGAAAAACCGGAAATGTCCGTATCCAATCCAAAAAATTGGAAAACCTGTCCTCTTCAGAATTGGCCCAGAACATCAGTTTGGTCTTGACGGAGGCTCCCGCTTCCAAAAATTTAACGGTACAGGAATTGATTGCGCTGGGACGTCAACCCTATACCAATTGGATCGGTACCTTGACCCAACAGGACAAAAAGCAGATTCAAGAAAGTCTGTCCGCTTTTTTATTGAATGATTTACGGCAAAACAAATGCCACGAACTTAGCGATGGGCAGTTACAAAGGGTGCTCATTGCACGGGCCATGGCCCAGGATACCCCTTTGATTCTTTTGGATGAACCGACCACCCATTTAGATCTTTACCATAAAGTCCAGATTCTAAAATTGTTACAGCAATTGGCACATCAAAATCAAAAAACCATCCTATTTACTACTCACGAAATTGATTTGGCCATTCAATTGTGTGATAAACTTTTGATTTTGGATGGAGAATCCAATCCCTTTGGCGCTCCCTGCGAATTGATCGAACAGGGGCATTTTGAGCGTTTGTTTCCTTCGGAAATGGTCCAATTTGATGCCAAAACCGGTTCTTTTAAGGTGAATAAGTAAGTCGTTTTGAGGTTCCGCTATCTTTTGGAATCAGTTATCTTTATCAGAAGAATAATAGTATATGAGTACGGAATTGATTTATGTTATTATTGGGATTATTACTGCGGGAATTGGTATCATTTTGGGGATGTACCTTCAAAAATTGAAAACAAAATCCAATGAAAGTGTCTGGAACGAGCGTGAATCGCAATTGAACAATACCATTGGTTCGCTAAATGAGAAGTTGCTCACTTCAGATGAAGAGAAAAAGCAATTACAGTCTGAAAAAGAGCGTCAGAGCACCCAACTGGTCCGTCATCAGGCTGATATGGAGCATCTGCAACGTGTCAATGCTGAGCAAAAAGAAGAAGTCGAAAAACTTCAGGAAAAGTTTACCAAGGATTTTGAAATATTGGCCAACAAGATTCTGGAGGATAAATCCAAAAAGTTCACCGAGAAAAACAAGGAGAACATTGAAAGTATCCTAACACCCTTGAACAAAAAAATAAAGGAGTTTGAGGAGAAGGTCGAAAAATCTCAAAAAGAAAACATCAGTATCCACTCTGCCCTTAAAGAACAACTCCTCAATCTGCAAAACCAAAACCTAAAGATTACCCAAGAAGCCGAAAATTTGACCAAAGCCCTTAAAGGTGACAGCAAAATGCAAGGAAATTGGGGGGAGTTGGTGTTGGAACGGGTACTGGAAAAGTCCGGATTGGAAAAAGATAGGGAATATAGCGTACAGCAAAGTTTTAAGCTTGAAGATGGTAGCCGTGTAATGCCCGATGTGATCATTCATCTACCAGACGGTAAAAAAATGATTGTGGATTCCAAGGTATCCCTAACCGATTATGAGCGCTACACCAATGCTGAAGAAGATGAAAAAGCCCGTTTTTTAAAAGATCACATCAATTCGCTACGAAAACACGTGGAGCAACTTTCCGCTAAAAAGTATGAGGATCTATATGAAATGGAAAGTCCGGATTTTGTGTTGATGTTCGTTCCCATTGAGCCTGCTTTTGCCATAGCCATTAACGAGGACAATTCCCTCTACAACAAGGCCTTTGAGCAAAATATTGTTATTGTTACACCGTCCACACTCTTGGCAACATTGCGCACCATCGATACGATGTGGAGCAATGAAAAACAGCAAAAAAACGCCATTGAAATTGCTCGTCAAGCCGGAGGTTTGTATGATAAATTTGTAGGCTTGCTAAACGATTTAGATGCTGTCGGTAAAAGCATAAAAAGGTCGCAGGACTTATATGTTGGGTCAATGAAGAAACTTGCTGAAGGAGATGGCAATCTTATTAGGAGGGTGGAAAACTTAAGAAAAATGGGAGCGAAAGCAAAGAAACAAATACCCGAGAACTACTTAAAACGAGCCCAAGAGGACGATTACGAAGAGCCTAAACTTGAACTATAACCATGCGAAAATTCATTTTCATCCTTATTTCGGTCATCCTTTTAGGGGTAACCGCCTACTTTATCTTTATCTATTATGTCCCATTCAGCGAAGGATATCGTTCTGGGGAATTGATCAAGTTCAGTAGAAAAGGGGTATTGGCGAAAACTTGGGAAGGTGAGATCAGCCAAGGGATTTCAGGGGCGCAGATTTTTCAATTTTCAGTGCAGGATAGCGAAACCGAGGTCATCGAGAAGCTCAAAAAATATCAGGGGCAATACGTGAAAGTGACCTATAAAGAGCGCTATGCCACCTTCTTTTGGTTGGGCGATACCAAATATTTTATCATCGATGTAGTCCAAGAACAATCCCCACATTTCAGAAAATAGCATGAAAAAGTTTAAATCAG
>JANQRD010000159.1 GCA_028284725.1 Allomuricauda sp.
GACACAACAAGAGCCATAAACTCACCTAAAGAATCCCATCTTAGGTGGCCTTCTTCCAAGAACTGCTCCACGTGCTTAGGCGCAGAACCACCTGCTCCTGTCTCGAAAAGACCTCCGCCGTTCATCAAGGGTACAATAGAAAGCATTTTAGCACTGGTACCTACTTCAAGAATTGGGAAAAGATCGGTTAGATAATCTCGCAGCACATTTCCGGAGACGGAAATGGTATCTTTTCCTTCCTTGATTCGTTCCAAAGTAAATTTTGTCGCTTCAACAGGGGAGAGGATACGAATGTCCAAGCCTTCGGTATTGTGATCTGCCAAATATTCCTTGACCTTAGCGATTAATTCCCTATCGTGCGCCCGATCTTCGTTCAACCAAAATACAGCTGGTGTATCTGTGGCCCTGGCCCTTGAAACGGCTAATTTCACCCAATCTTGGATGGGTGCATCCTTTACTTGGCACATTCTCCAAATATCACCTTCCTCCACGTCGTGCTCCAACAACACCTTGTTATCGGTATTGCTCATCACACGTGCCGTTCCAGTTTTAGGGATTTCAAAAGTTTTGTCGTGTGAACCGTACTCTTCTGCTTTTTGCGCCATAAGGCCTACATTGGGAACAGTTCCCATTGTGGTTGGGTCAAAAGCGCCATGTTCCTTACAAAAGTCGATGGTCGCTTGGTAAATCCCGGCGTAACTGCTATCAGGAATGATAGCTTTTGTATCCTGTAACTTTCCATCCTTGTCCCACATTTTTCCTGAATTTCGGATCATTGCGGGCATAGAAGCATCAATGATCACATCACTGGGCACATGGAGATTGGTGACACCTTTGTCCGAGTTCACCATGGCCAAATCGGGTCCGTTGGCTATGGCCTCGTCAATGGCTTTTTTAATTTCCGATTGTTTTTCTGAGGGTAACTCCTGAAGTTTGTCATACAGACTTTCCAAACCGTCGTTGGGATTTATGCCCACTTTTTCAAAAGTAGCTCCATAGGTTTCGAACAAATCTGAAAAATAAGCTTTCAAAGCGTGCCCAAAGATGATAGGGTCCGATACCTTCATCATGGTGGCCTTGAAGTGCAGGGAAAGCAATAATTTGTTTGCTTTGGCATTGGCCACCTCCTGGGCTAGGAAATCGATAAGGGCTTTTTTGCTCATCACCGTAGCGTCGATGATCTCACCTTTTTGAAGAGCAACTTTTTCCTTTAGAATAGTGGTTTCACCTGCTTCATCTACCAATTCGATTCGAATATCATCGGCATTTTTTAGGGTAAGCGATTTTTCATTGCTCCTAAAGTCACCTGTAGACATTGTGGCCACATGGGTCTTTGAGTCTGAAGACCATGCTCCCATAGTATGAGGATTCTTCTTCGCGTAATTTTTTATGGCCTTGGGTGCTCTTCGATCTGAGTTTCCTTCACGAAGCACAGGATTCACTGCGCTTCCCTTTATTTTATCGTATCGGGATTTGATGGCTTTCTCTTCCTCGTTTTGTGGCTCATCTGGGTAGTCGGGGAGGTTGTACCCCTTTTGCTGTAGCTCTTCGATGGCCTCTTTTAACTGTGGAATGGAAGCACTTATATTAGGGAGTTTAATGATGTTTGCCTCTGGAGTCTTGGCCAAGTCGCCCAAAAGTGTCAAATCATCACTGATTTGTTGCTCTGGTGTCAAAAACTCAGGAAAAATGGCTGCAATTCTTCCAGCAAGGGATATATCCTTGGTTTCTATGCTGATTCCGGCAGGAGTGGTAAATGCTTTTACAATAGGTAGAAAGGATTGGGTAGCCAGGGCTGGTGCTTCGTCGGTTTTCGTATAAAAAATCTTAGCCATCTAGGTTGTTTTTTATTTGAGCGGAGCAAATATACAACTTATGGCTGTTGCTGTGCTAAGCGATTTTATGAAAAGTGTGGGATTTTGGGAGAATTGCAAAAACAAAAGCCATACCTACGTTTACACGTTGATATGGCTTTCTGAAAAGGGCTAAAAGACTTTCATTTGTGTTGCCACAAAATCCGCAACCATTGATTGCATCCGTTGCCCCTTTGACGTTTACTCAACACTATGTCCTTAATTATTCAACTAAACAACATCTTGCAAAGTGGCCTAAGGCTTCCTAAATTTTATCAAGACTGGAAATTGCTCTCCTGCCCGCACATAAAATCTACTATTTCTTCTTACGGTTGGCCGGAGCTTCCCGAAATTCGAAATTCCTTTTGTGATTAGCAGTGTTACCAATTAAAAAGGGAAACATTAGTTTTAAAGAACGTCGGCTTTAAAGTAGAAATAAGAATTCGATAAATCTCCTTCATATTTCTTCGACTAAATTATAATAAAGAGTCAGATATCCAAATTTTGTAATGGATTAAAAATCAACATTCTATGAACGGTAGTTATTAACAATTGTTCATAAAAAAAGCGTCCCCTCCTGGGAACGCTTTAATTTAATGTTAAGCGGGATTTTGTTTATCCCCTGATTTCCTTTATTCGGGCTTTTTTACCTGTCAATCCTCTGAAATAGAAGATTCTAGATCTACGTACCTTACCTCTTTTGTTCACTTCGATACGTTGAAGCGCAGGCATGTTGATTGGGAAAATACGTTCCACACCGACGGTACCAGACATTTTTCTGATGGTAAAAGTCTCTGTTGCACCTGTACCTCTTCTTTGGATCACAACCCCTTTGAAGTACTGGGTTCTTGTTTTTTCACCTTCCTTAATTTCGTAATAAACGGTGATGGTGTCCCCGGATGAGAATTTGGGGAAGTCTTTTTTAGGAACAAATTCGTCTTCGACAAATTTTATTAAGGATTCCATTTTTCTTGTTTTTTAGCGTTTTACAAAACCAACTTTCACGGATTTCGTCAGAGGTTAATTTTGCGATTGCAAAAATAATGCAATATTTAGAAATAACAAGATGTTTTCCTCAATTTGAATCAATTACTTAATGCACTACGTTTTTTTACATGGGCCACGACATATAAAAGCAGTCCAACAGCAATAACTATAAAGGGAATACGCCCAACAATACTTTGCAGGACGGTCGATTGGGCAACGGCCTCGGCACTTTGGCGCGCCGCAAATATGGTCCAAATATAGCTGCCCAACGAAAAAAGGATGTTTAGAATAGATCCAATAAGCATCAAGATTGTACCAGAGTTTTTTTGTTTGATCACCAAAATGATGCATCCCAAAACAAAAAGTAATTGGCCAATCGCGCTTAAGATTGCGCCCAGTGCGAAGTAAATCTCCAAGTTTTCCATACTATTTTAATAAATCAGGTCTTTTTTTGGTTGTACGCTCAAGAGCTTGTTCCTCACGCCATTTTTCAATCTTGGGGAAATCCCCGCTCAATAGAATTTCTGGTACTTCCAAACCTTTATAGTTTGATGGCCTCGTATACACAGGGGGAGCCAGTAGATTGTCCTGAAATGTATCGGTCAGGGCTGAGGTTTCATCGTTCAAGACTCCAGGAAGCAGCCTTATAATGGCATCACAGAGCACAGCAGCAGCCAATTCCCCTCCCGAAAGCACGTAATCCCCAATGGAGATTTCACGGGTAACAAATAAATCCCTTACCCGTTGATCAACACCTTTGTAATGCCCACAAAGGATGATAAGGTTCTGTTTTAGCGAAATTTCATTGGCCGAGCTTTGGGTTAAGGTATCCCCGTCTGGGGTCATATAAATGATTTCGTCATAGTCCCTCTCTTTCTTCAGTTGCGAAATACATTTGTCGATGGGTTCTATCATCAATACCATTCCAGCGCCTCCGCCAAATTGATAATCGTCCACCTGTTTGTAGTTTCCTTTGGAGTAGTCCCTAAGATTATGTAGATGTACCTCGACCAGCCCTTTTTCAATGGCCCTTTTTAGAATGGAGGCTTCAAAAGGGCTTTTTAAAAGCTCGGGAAGTACTGTTATGATATCTATGCGCGTCGACATGCTGCTATAAGTCTAAAAAAACTAACCTGCGTTGGTATTTTTCCAAAAATAGTGAAAGAATGCTTCGTCTTTTTCCCAATGCAAACGTTCGTACAACTGCTGGGCGGGATTGTCGGTCGCGGTTTCCAAGGCCACTCCTTTATAGTGTAACGAAATGCACAGGGATTTGGCTTGGTTCAAATGCGCTTCGCCAACCCCTCTTTTTCTATACTCAGGTGTTACATATAAGTCATTCAAAATAAAAAAGGGCTGCAACGATACCGAGGAAAAGGTTGTGAACAGTTGTGTGAAACCAGCGGGATTTCCATCAATTAGCGCTAAAAAGATATAGGACTCTTTATTGTTAAGCCGATGATACAGGAAGTTACGCGCCGATTCGAGGTTTGAAGACTGTTTATAGAAAACGCGATATGCATCAAACAACGGGACTACGAAATCCAAATCCTGTACAGAGATCTGTTTAATTTCCATGCGGCAAATGTAGCCAATTTGTTATTTCAAGATAAGAATGGGTCAATGCCAGATGGAAAGGAATTCCAGTATGTTGCTGAAACTACTTTTTCTGCTTGTTCAGTTCATCCTGAAGTTGACGACTGATACGTTGCTCACGTTCCAAAGCCCTGCGTCTATGATCTTCGTATTCCTTTTCCAAATCCGCAAGAGCACTTTTGGCCTGTTGGGTAAGAAAGTTACTATTTCTGAATCGATATATAAAGAACAGAAGAAACAATAAAAGTCCTACAATAATGCCCCATAGGATCAGCTTGTAAGTACCCTTGCTGACCAATGCTCCAAAAAAGGACATGCTATCTTTTTCACGGGTCACTTTCTTCAGGTTGTTCGTGGTTTCCTGAAGCTTGGCATTTAAATCCTCAATCTCCGCTTTATTACTAGTAATAGTAGCGGTCAGGGTTTTTATGGAGGCATTTGCCGTATTTATGGAATCGAATATGTTACTTTTTATACGATACAGATCCCCTATACGCATTACTTCGTATCTAACGCCATTTGCCCTGTAATTCCCTGATTTTCTTTCCAATTCCTCGAACTGTGTGACCAGGGTCTTATCCGTAGTTCCTTCGGGACTTTGTTCCTGGGCCGAAATGGTTAAAAGGGGAACCAGTAAAGTTATGATAAGGACAATTTGTATACGTTTCATGGTTAATTGTGTATTTAATTTAGATTAAGGGTAAGGCGAAATTACACCAATAAACCAAAAATCAAAAGAAAAACCGCATTGCTGGCTTTTTCGGACGAAATATCTGGCCTAATAATAGGTGTAACGTCTTACTTTGGCAATGTATTTTGCCAATCGAATTACCTGATGCGAATAGCCATATTCGTTGTCGTACCAGATGTATAGTACAATGCTTTTCCCGTCAGCAGAGACCAGTGTCGCCTTACTATCGTAAATCGCAGGGGCGGAAGTGCCCACAATGTCGGTGGAGACCAGTTCGTTGCTCAATGAATATTTAATCTGTTCCACCAAATCCCCTTCGAGGGCATATTTCTTCAAAATCGTATTGATACTTTCCTTGGAGGTTTTGTTTTTCACCTCGAGATGCAAAATGGCCAGGGATCCGTTGGGTACGGGTACACGGATGGCATTCGAGGTCAATTTCCCTTTTAGCGAAGGTAGGGCTTTGGCCACTGCCGCACCGGCTCCTGTTTCAGTGATGACCATATTAAGTGCTGCAGCACGTCCTCTTCGATATTTCTTGTGCATGTTGTCCACCAAGTTCTGATCGTTGGTGTAGGCATGGATGGTTTCCAAATGGCCTTTTTTAATGCCCAAAGAATCTTCAATTACCTTAAGGACAGGGGTGATGGCATTGGTGGTGCAGGATGCCGCCGAATACACCTTGGTTTTATCCGGATCAAACTCTTGATGATTGACACCATGCACGATGTTCGGGACTTCCCTTCCAGGAGCGGTAAGCAATACTTTATTGGCACCTTTTGCTTCCAAATGTCGAGATAGCGCTTTCTCGTCCCTAAACGCCCCGGTGTTATCAATGATCAAGGCATTATAAATGCCATATTTGGTGTAATCGATGGATTCTGGTTTATCGGCGCTGATAAATTTAACTGTGGTGCCATTGATGATAAGGGCTTGATTTTTTTCATCGATATCCACTGTTCCCATAAACTGCCCATGAACGGAATCCGTTTTTAAAAGTGCGGCCCGCTTTTCCAAAACTTCGCCGCTTACATCACCTCGAACCACAATGGCCCGTAATCGCAGTTGACTTCCCCGGCCTGTTTTCGCCATTAGCTCGCGCGCCACCAATCTTCCGATCCTCCCAAATCCGTAGAGCACTACATCTTTCGGTTTGATTTCTTTGGAAGACTGGGCGTCTTTGAGCTTGTCCAACACAAAGGCCTTTACATTTAGGTGATTGTTGTCGTCGGAGTGGTATTCGTAGGTCAACTTTCCAATATCCAACTTGGCGGGTGGAAGGCTGAGATCATTTATAGCACGAAGGATTTCAACAGAATCAAAGATTGAAATGGGCTTTTGAACGAATTCACCCGCATACTCATGCAGGTTGATGATATCGCTTACGTTTTTGTCGATGATTTGATTTTTAAAAAGCACTACCTCAATGGCCTTATCATACCATAGATCACTAATAATTTTGATAAATTCAGTGGTGGCTTTTCTTCGATCGGCTTGGAACGCCAGTTCCTTTTCGTAAGACTTAATGTCGCTCATTTTTTGTGGTTGAAATTGACGATTTTAAAATTCTCGGCAAAATTAGATATTTCAAACGTTTTCGTAAAAGAAATCCCAAATAAAAAAAGCGCCCTGGGTAGGACGCTTTTCAATAGCTATTTTTGAATTTTATTGAAGAATCAGACGTTCTTTTTCTCCTTTTTTGTTGATCATCGTAAAGCTGGTTCTTCCATACCTCGAAATGGCATCAAAATGTTCCCGGGCATCATCAATATTGGTGACTTCCTTGTCATCTACCTCGATGATCACCTTATCAATAAGGTCGTAGCGGCCATATCCTTCGGGTACATCAATAATTTTGACACCTTTCTTGACCCCAAAGGTTTTCTTATCCTCCGCTGAAAGGTTTTTAACCATAAAGCCAGTATTTGGTAATCTAATAGTTTGCTGCCTTTTTAAAGTCACATTTTTCACAACTCTTTTTCCACTTCGATCAACAGTTACTTCTACCACATCGCCAGGTCTTTTTGAGGAAAGATAACCGGTGAGCTCGGAAAACTTGCGAATACGGATGTTATCCACTTGTTTTATAATGTCCCCCGTTTGAAGTCCGGCATCCTCAGCGCCAGAGTCTTCCGTGATTTGCGAAATGTAAACCCCTTCAATTTCATCAAGTCCGAGTTCTATGGCTTCTTTGGATCGCTCATTGGCAGCGGAAATTCCCAAAAGTCCACGTTGAACGTTGCCAAACTCCATAATGTCCTCGACCACTTTTTTGGCAATATTGCTGGGCACTGCAAAAGCGTAACCCACGTAAGAACCTGTGGAAGAGGTGATTGCTGTATTAATTCCAATCAAATCCCCATTAGTGTTGACCAAGGCGCCACCACTGTTTCCTGGATTAACCGCGGCATCAGTTTGTATAAAAGATTGATTTCTCCCAAGAGATCGTGCTTTCGCACTTATGATTCCTGCGGTTACCGTTGAGGTTAAACTAAATGGGTTTCCCACAGCAAGCACCCACTCTCCAATCTTGGAATTATCGGAATCCCCAAAAGCCAAATAGGGCAGGGGTTTGTCCACATCTATTTTTAAAAGTGCAATGTCGGAGTTCGCATCGGTACCGATCACCTTGGCCTCATAAGTCCTTTTGTTGTTTAGCGTAACTTCCAGTTGACTTGCATTGGCAATCACGTGGTTATTGGTTACGATAAATCCGTCTGGTGTGATAATTACCCCAGAACCAGTACCAATTTGAGGGGTTTGTTGGCGTTCAAAACCGTAAAAGAAATCGGCCAAACTGCTTGATCCCTTACTTGTGCTCAAGTTTTTAACGTGAACCACGGCGTTTACCGTTTTTTCAGCAGCTATGGTAAAATCCACCTCATTAATTCCGGCTCCCCTGGCAGAACTGGCCAACGTGCTTGTACTTAAAACCGGGGTTTGCGGTTCGGCGGCCACTAACTTAAAGGTGTCTTTTTCAAAAAATAGTTTGTAAGCTCCTAAGGTAATTGCTCCTGCAAAGAGTGATACGAGGAACAAATTGGCTATTCTCTTCATAATTCAATAAAAATTTAACATTAAGCTTTAACAAAATTAAATGAATTCATTTTCGGCTTTGTCGGTTTAACTCGGTTTTAACTACAAAATATTCCTTAAAGAATACGCTATCTTTGTTCCTTTGCAAACCGTAATGTTGCTACAATTTTTCAAATATCAAGGAACAGGGAACGATTTTGTAATCATCGACAATCGCCAAGAAATTTTCCCCAAAAACGATACCAAATTGATCACAAAACTTTGTGACCGAAGGTTTGGCATAGGAGCGGATGGACTTATCCTTTTGGAAAATGACAAAATGTCGGATTTTAAGATGATCTACTTTAATGCCGACGGTGGAGAGAGCAGCATGTGTGGTAACGGTGGAAGGTGTTTGGTGGCGTTTGCAAACTTTTTGGGAATTATAGATAAAGAAACCCGCTTTAACGCCATTGATGGTTTGCATGAAGCCACAATAGAAGGAGATTTGGTGCACTTAAAAATGGGCAATGTGGACGAAATACGGGAAAAACCGGCCTACAGTGTTTTGGATACAGGTTCGCCCCATCATGTGCAAATTGTGGAGGGTTTGGACAGTTTTGATGTAAAAAGGGAAGGAGCCAAGCTCCGCTATGGATTGTATGGCGAAGCTGGAAAAAACATCAATTTTGTACAGCCAGTGGCGGATGGTTCATTTAAAGTAAGGACGTACGAAAGGGGAGTGGAAGATGAAACACTCTCTTGCGGGACGGGAGTCACTGCTGTGGCGATTGCTATGCATAAAACCGGTAAAACTGATACCAATAAGATAAAAATCAATACGCCAGGTGGGCAATTGACCGTGGGGTTTGAGCAGCACAATGGTTCCTACACTGACGTATACTTAAGCGGACCGGCCAAACAGGTCTATAAGGGAGAAGTGGAATGTTGAATCTGAAAGGAAAACATATTTATTTAAGGGCGCTAGAACCCAAGGATCTGGATTTTTTGTATCAATTGGAAAATGATACATCCATCTGGGAAATTAGTGGGACGCTGAAACCGTATTCCAAAAAAGTACTCCGCTTATATCTAGACAATGCCCATCGTGATATTTACGATGTAAAACAATTGCGATTGTGTATTTGTACTCCCGATGACAATTGTATCGGTCTGATCGATCTTTTTGATTTCGACCCCAAGCACCGGAGGGCCGGTATGGGCATTA
>JANQRD010000186.1 GCA_028284725.1 Allomuricauda sp.
AGATTTGTTGCCGTAATGTCGCAGTGGCAACAGCCGATTGTGGCTGACCAAATACCACTTCAACGAAGGTTCCCGGTTCTCCGTCTGGAAAAAATTCCGCAGGAATCTGTGAAACCGGTTGCTTCAATTGGTTTTGATAGCTAATGTCCCCAGATATTTGCGGAAGCCCGTCGGCTATGGTTTCCCACTTCTGTTTTTGGGCGTCAACAATATCCCTGTTGGCATTGATGGCACTATAATTATGTTCCAATGCATAGGTGATGGCCTCCTCGAGGCTGAAACTGTAAGCATTGTCCTGGGCCATGGAAAACCATGGTAGTATAAAAAGTAGGCTGATTAAGGTTGTTCGCATTTATTCTTGATTTGAATTGATGATTGAGTTTAATATTTTTCTTCCCTTGGGAGTCACAATGCCCCTGATATGGTATTCCAAATAATGGTCCATGAGCTGCGCCATGGAGAATATTTGAAGGGGGAAAAGACTATTGTCCTTTATACTGGTAACTCCTGAGAAATAAATTCTAGATACAAATTCCACGTTGAGGTTGTCTCTGTAAATGCCCATTTCCATACCTCTGTTGATATTGTCCACCACGCACTCCTGCATTACATCAAATTGTTTTTGTCTCAAAGTTTCATGAACTTTAGGGTAATACTTCTGAAGTTGGTACTGTGGTGATGATTTTTCATCTTTTAGGTGCAGCATTACGAACTTCTTTATTTCATAAAGCTCGTCAATCGGGTTTTTCTTTAGCGCTATGATCTCGTCTATTCCATTTGAAATGAACCAAAAGAGATCCATAGTACTTTCTTCCACCAACTTGGTCTTATTCTCATAATGGGAGTAGATCGTTTTTTTCGAGATTCCCATTTCGCTGGCCAAGTCATCCATCGTCACGCTCTTAAATCCTAGGTTCAAGAACATCTCCGTTGCTTTATGTAAAATCTTTTCTCGCATCATGGCCAGCAAAAATAGATTGGAAACTTTAAAAACAAAAAAAGTTTCCAAAGTTTTACATTTTTTTAACGGACTGTTAAATCCCTAGTAATCATGGGACGAACCAACGATATAATGACGGAAAAGGAAACCCTTTTTAGACTGAATTGTTGTTTTTCCATTTGAACGCCAGAAAAAAGCCCTGTGTCGATAACTGTTTCTTTCCAGCGGATTACGCTTTTTGCTCGGAATCATTGCCCTCATCATTTTTCATTCGTTCCACATAATTGTTGAAGGCTTGTTCCCCCTCTTCCTTCCAAAATTGGTCGTAGTGCTTCCATTCCGAAAAGTCCTTTTCGGATTTGCAGAACCGCTCCAACTTCCGCTCCCTTCGTTGCCTTTTCTTACTGCTCTTGGACGAGTGGTTGCCAAAACCGAACAAAAACTTCGCCAATAACATCAGTCCAAGTGCCTGCCAGTAGCTTATCGTGGTCAAACCGAAAAGATCGGGCATCAACCAGTTCCACAATCTCATAAACACATACCCGGCAATGAGTACAAGTATGGTAAAGAGGATGATCACGAAAAATACTTTAAAGCCTGTGGTCACAAACTTTTCCATTTTCCTTTCATAATATCGATGTCTATGTTCCATAAGTTTATTCTTTATTGTTCTTATTTTTTTCCAATTCTAAATTTTTGGCCAAGACGGACATCGCCCTGTGCCTTCTTGACATTAAAGTACCTTGCGAAATGCCCGTTCGTTCTGAAATTTCCCGGTAGGAATACCCTTCAAAATCGATGGCAATAATTATATTTTGATAGTCGGGCTTCAACTTTTGGATAGCCCTTTTCAATTCATTGATCAGATTTTCTGGATAGCTGTTATCCGCATCCCCATAAAAAAGTTCGGCAAACTCTGCCCATTTGGTGTCGATATCCTCCGCATCGTAAGCCCGTTCCTTTTTGGTTCGCCGCACGTCTATAATCCGGTTCCGAATGGAATTGTAGACAAACGCGGCCACATTATTTATAGATGGAATATCGTCTGCCTTCGAGAACAGCCGCAGTGCCACATCCTGAACAATATCCTCGGCATCCCGCTCGGAAGTATCCTTTATCCTGGATTGTACATACCCACGGAGCGAATGATATTCCTCGTTAAAAAAGGCGGTCAGGTTGTTATAGTTCTCTTTCATGGAAACCTTTCGGTTTAGGCTGCTTTACATCTTCAACTATAAAGACGAAGGTTTTCAAATCTATTGCGTTTTTGCTGCAATTTTTTTTCGAATCTTGCTATTGTTGGT
Organism: Allomuricauda sp.; assembly: GCA_028284725.1. GTDB lineage: Bacteria > Bacteroidota > Bacteroidia > Flavobacteriales > Flavobacteriaceae > Flagellimonas. The sequence goes on from JANQRD010000186.1 coordinate 2,245, forward strand.
TTGAAAAGACCGAATGATGTTACACAAACACTCCATAAATACGGAACCTTTTCATTTATTGACCGTATTTTTGATTCATGACAGATTCAAATCCGATTGAGGCGTACCGAGCCAAGTTTATTTCCCATCTGGAGCAAAAAATCAAAATTAAAGAGCCTCAAAATCTTTACGAACCCATTAATTATATATTGAATCTTGGTGGAAAACGGTTAAGACCTGTGCTTACCTTAATGACCACTGATCTGTTTGGTGGGAATGTTGAAGAAGCGTTGGATGCCGCCATGGCCATTGAAGTGTTTCATAACTTCTCATTGGTGCACGATGACATTATGGACGATGCACCTTTGCGACGAGGAAAAGCCACCGTTCACGAAAAATGGGATATCAACACTGGGATTTTATCTGGCGATGCGATGTTGATCAATGCCTATCAATTTTTTGAAGGCTATCCTTCGGATTTGTTCAAACGGCTCATCACGTTGTTCAGTAAAACGGCTATAGAAGTATGCGAAGGACAGCAATATGATGTGGACTTTGAAACTAGGGACGATGTTACCATTCCCGAGTATTTAAAGATGATAGAATACAAGACGGCAGTATTGGTGGCCGCGGCCATGCAGATGGGCGCAATGATTGCCCATGCCCCTGAAAATGACACTGAACTTATTTATGAATTTGGAAGAAATCTGGGAATCGCATTTCAATTGCAGGACGATTACCTGGATGCTTTTGGCGACCCCAAAACCTTTGGGAAGCAAGTAGGGGGTGATATCATGGAAAACAAAAAGACATTTTTGTATTTGAAATCCCTTGAGTATGCGGATGAGGAACAGCGAAAAAGCCTTCTTCATCTCTATTCCATTAAACCCAAGGATGCTTCCACCAAGGTAAGTACGATAAAAACGATTTTTGAGGAAAGCGGAGCTGTTGCGGATACCAAATCCGCAATCGATGACTATACCCAAAGTGCATTTAAGGCACTTTCGCAATTGGCCATTCCTGAAGAAAAGAAACAGATTTTAATGGCTTTTGGGAAGCAGCTCATGGAGCGGACTGTCTAAAAACTCGTCCTAGGAGTGCTTTTATAAATGGAATTGGTTTCGGTGCGGACATAATTTTCACATCTTCCCAAAATGAGGTGTCGTTGTCCAAAAATTTAAGAATAAGCGAAGCTTTTCTCCTTTGGAAAAGCGATTCAAAAATGGATTGACCCAAATGATTGTGCTTGTATAAAATATCCAGCAATAGTAAATCGTAGTACCAAAACTTGTCCTTATTATGAAATCGGCTCAAGGATTTTCCATTTTTAAGGTGGCTGGTCAACTTTTTCACCTTTTTGTGGGTGTTGTAGAAAGTAAAACCAGTGCTCGGCTTGGCCCAACCTCCCGCAATACCAATATGGAAGACATGTGCCGTGTTGTGGACATGAAAAGGATAGCAGGTCATAGGGATACTGCCCTGCTCCGTATCCAGAATTTCAAAAGGGATATCGCCCAAATGCTGTTGGATGTAATCTTGGATTGCATCTTCGTATTCGGATTTTTCAAGCAGGTCTTCAGAAAACAAAGTGTATTCCAGTAGCGCCTCATTTTCTGAGAATGGGAGCACATACATAAATCGTGTATTTCCTTTTTGGGGGATGGAAAAATCCATAAAAGTGGCCTCATTCGGATCAAAGACTGGCTTTTCCGTTTTTACGAACCAACCCAAAAAATGCTGTTGGATTACGGGGTATTTATTTTGATTGGAAATCAATTCAGGCCTGAAGATGCTGTTGAAGACTTTCTCGCCTACATACGCTTCTCCCGATGTGGTAACATGGACTCCTTCAGCCTTTTCTTCCACTTTTTCCACAGCAGCATGAACCAAGGTTACATTTGGGTGAGTGTTTATTCTTTCCAAATAATGGGTATAGAAATCAATGCCCCTTAGCATTTTATAATGGTACGGCATTATGGATGAGGACTTGCGAAGTATTTTCCCGGCGAAATAAATGGAATCCCATTTTTTATGTACCAGATGATCGAACTCACCATCGGCCACCTCCCAAAAACACCAAGTACGATCGTTTTTGGCCTTAGTGTCCTTATCTAAAATTAAAATGGATTTATCGGCAAAGAAATTATCACTTCCCAGGGCATCCGCTAAAAGTAATCCCGAAGCTCCCGCACCGATAATGATATAGTCGTAGGTGGACATTTGTCAAAAATACGGAAACAGAAATAGCCTAGTGGATGATGGTAAACTTTTTTGTCTTCTCCCTAAAACACGGTGTACCGTAATCCGAAGAAACCTCGAATTCCCTGATTCGGGCCGTAAACATAATTGGCATCGAATGTCAGCGCAAAAGGGTTGTCCGCCGTGGCCACTGCATTTCCATTGGCATCAAAGACTACGTTTTCATCAAAGGGGTCATTGGCCCGGGCAATGATAAATGGATTTCCTCGATTCGGAGTCCAGTCCAACAGATTTTTGACACCACCGTACATTTCAAAACCTTCCCAACCTTTATAGGTAAACTGTATGTTTTGTATGCTCCAAGTCGGGGAGAACTCTTGTCGCGGATCCAAATCCCCTAAAAGTGGTAACCGCATTGGACCA